>NZ_JAOCLK010000024.1:0-71192 GCF_029845265.1 Ectopseudomonas oleovorans | reverse complement strand
TCTGTCATGCCGAAATGCTGCTCAGGTGCAGTTCCTCGGGGCGCAGCGTCAGCACGCGCACACCGTCGCGGGTGACCGCCACGGTATGTTCGAACTGCGCCGAGAGCTGGCCGTCGCGCGTCACCACCGTCCAGCCGTCGCGCAGGGTGCGTACGTCCGCCTTGCCCTGGTTGAGCATGGGTTCGATGGTGAAGGTCATGCCTTCGCGTAGCGTCAGGCCGGTGCCGGGTTTGCCCCAGTGCAGGACTTCGGGTGGCTCATGCATTTCCTGGCCGATGCCGTGGCCGCAGTAGTCACGAACCACCGTATAGCCGTGGGCGCGAGCGTGCCGTTCGATGGCATGACCGATATCGCCGAGGCGGGCGCCGGGTTTGACGGCTTCGATGCCTTTGCACATCGCTTCATAGGTCACGCGGGCGAGCTGACGCGCCTGGTCCGAGACCTCGCCGATCAGGTAGGTCTTGCTCGAATCGGCGATGTAGCCGTTCTTTTCCAGGGTGATGTCGAAATTCACCAGATCGCCATCGCGCAGGATATCGTCGGTGCTGGGTACGCCATGGCACACCACCTCGTTGCGCGACGTGTTCATGGCGTAGGCGAAACCATACTGCCCCTTGCTCGCCGGGCGTGCCTTGAGTTCGTTCACGATATAGTTATCCACAAGGTCGTTGACCTGCAGAGTGGACATGCCGAGCAGATTCAGGCGATCCAGATAACCGAAGACGGACGCCAGCAGCCGGCCGGATTCCGCCATCAGGGCAATCTGCGCGGGCGTCTTGCTCATGACGCATCCGCCATTCTTGGCGGAACCACCAGGCCGGCGGCACGCATCTCGGCGGCCATGACCTCGTTGAAACTCAGGGTCGGGTTCATCTCGCAGAGCATGCCGATACGAATCCAAAAGCCTGCCTGGGCATTGATGGAACGGCTGGAGACGCTGCTCGCCCGGCGGATTTGGTCATGCAGTTCGTCATCGATATTGACGATGCCCATGGAAACTTCCTCGTATATGTTTCGTATATGAATCATATAGAGCTTCCCCGTAAATTTCATCCGGTATGCGCTGAGTCTGATGGCCGTCAGCGCCGCTTAGTGCTTCGATCCCTTAAACTGGGCGGTAAATCCGCTGGCTGGCCCGGTTCAGAGTCGGCTCGTTGGAGTCATGTGTAGAGGAGAGAGGATGAAGCGCGCAGATGTGAAACGCAGATCGGACCAAGGGGTGCTGTTCGACACCCAGGTCATGGTCAACCCGGCCAATACGGCCGAATGGATCGTGTTCTTCAAGAAGGACGCAGGTCGCAGTTTCTTTCTGGTGGACGAAGCCGAGCAGGTGGAGAGCTTCTCCAACCTAAACGAATTGATGGTGGAATTGCGTGCGTTGGGTATCAAACGGGTGGAAGTACAGCTCTGAGCAGTTGCTCACAGTTGGCGTGGATCAAGCTGTGGATATCCTAGTGACAGTTGGCTGAAACCCTTGAAAATAGGGCTCTACAGCCAGTTGTACAGAAAGTGCTCGCCAGCTCGCCCACTATCCACAGGGTGATTGGATAAGTCGCTTCCTATGCTGTTGATAAGGCTCTGAAAGCCGCACGAAGAAAGGCTTTCAGCGCTTTGTACGGTTTATCGCCAGGGTTCAGGCACTGCCGGGGCGGTAGAGGTGCCGATGCGCTGCGTCATACAGCGCAGATTCCGCAAAGGCGCCTGGATCGAGCACGCGGCCGACCAGGATCAGCGCCGTGCGGCGGAAGTCTTTGGCGGCGACCCTTTCTTCGATATCGCTCAGTGTGCCCAGCACCCAGTCCTGATCCGGCCAGCTCGCCCTGTGGATAACCGCGATGGGGCAGTCGGCGCCATAGTGCGGCAGCAGTTCTTCGACGATGGCCGGTAGATGGCGCACACCGAGGTGGATGGCCAGGGTTGCGCGGTGTCGCGCCAGGTCGTGTAGTTGCTCGCCCTCGGGCATCGGCGAGGAGGTGCCGTAGCGGGTGAGGATCACCGTCTGAGCAATGCCGGGTAGGGTCAGCTCGGATTCCAGCAACGCCGCACAGGCAGCGGTGGCAGTGACCCCGGGAATGATCTCGAAGGGAATGCCGAGCGTGCGCAGTTCGCGAATCTGTTCGCCAGTGGCGCCGTATAGCGACGGGTCGCCCGAGTGCACGCGGGCCACGTCCAGGCCGCGTTCATGGGCCTGGCGTAGCAGCGTGATGATCTCGCCCAGGTGCAGCTCGGCGGTGTTGACTACCTGCTCGGCGCTGTGACCCTGCAGCACGGCTTCGGGCACCAGCGAGCCGGCATAGAGAATCACCGGGCAGCTGTGGATAAGTCGCTGGCCCTTGACGGTGATCAGTTCAGGATCGCCGGGGCCGGCACCGATAAAGTAGACAGTCATGCAGGTTCTCTATCGAAGGTGGCCAGTGCACAGGTGGCGCTGGCGCTGCGGGTTTTCTCTCCGAGCAGGCAGGGCGATGTGCCCAGGCGCGCTGCCAATGCCAAGGCACAAGGCTCCGCTACGGCGGGACTGCCTGTGGCTGCTTGAGTCAATGCACTGCCGGCGGTCATGGCTTGATAGGTGCTCAGTTGCTCGGGTGCGAAGAACACCAGCTCCAGGGCCAGGTGCTCGGCCAGGCCGTGCAGGCCGGCTTCGTCGCGCTTGTGAGCGATGCTGGCCAGGGCGGCGAGGTTGTTCACCGTCAACTCATGCAAAGCCAGGCTGTGGATAAGCAGGTCGAGCAGCTCGTCCTGGCTGCAGCCACGGCGGCACCCCAACCCGGCGACGACCAGTGTCGTTGAGGCGGATAGGCGATCTGAGGGGGTCGGCAACATGAGTGATGTTCGGGCTGTGCGGTGGCGTAGCTCATCATGGCACCTGCCAACGGTCAACCGCGATTGACCGGCCGCTGCGGCCTGCGTAGCCTTCTCGCTTTCGAGGTTCTTCCCGGCATGGCGCCGGGGAGCTAAGAGGGAACAGGGTGATGCCCTGGCTGCCCCCGCAACTGTAAACGGTTATGCCCTTCGTTAGACCACTGCCAACCGGCGGGAAGGTGAAGGGATGCGCGTAGCGCAAGCCGTGAGCCAGGAGACCTGCCTCGACTGACTAGCCACTTGCTCGGACGGGGTGATCCGACGCGGCCAGCACGCCCTTGCGTGCTCGCCTGCGCGTACCCGTCCGCCGAACTTACCGACGCCACGGGGCCCGCCATGAAAACCCTCGCCAAACTGCCTGTCACCATCGTCACCGGTTTTCTCGGTGCCGGCAAAACCACTCTGCTGCGTCACCTGCTGGCCAATGCCGGCGGCCGTCGTATCGCGGTGATCGTCAACGAGTTCGGCGAGCTTGGCATCGATGGCGAAATCCTCAAGCAATGCTCCATCGGCTGCAGCGAGGAGGAGGCCAATGGCCGTGTTTTCGAACTGGCCAACGGCTGCCTGTGCTGCACCGTGCAGGAAGAATTCTTCCCGGTGATGCGCGAGCTGGTGGCGCGCCGTGGCGATCTTGACCATATCCTCATCGAGACCAGCGGCCTCGCGCTGCCCAAACCGCTGGTACAGGCCTTCAACTGGCCAGAAATCCGTAACGCCTGCACGGTCGATGCGGTGATTACCGTGGTAGACAGCCCGGCAGTGATCGCCGGCACCTTCGCCGCCTTCCCCGATCAGGTGGACGAGCAGCGCAAGCTCGACCCCAACCTGGATCATGAATCGCCGCTGCACGAACTGTTCGCCGACCAGTTGGCCAGCGCCGACCTGGTGATCCTCAACAAGGCCGATCTGCTCGACGCCGAGGCACTGGCCGCCGTGCGCGCCGAGGTGGCCGAAGAGCTGCCGCCGGCAGTCAAGGTGATCGAGGCGCACGGCGGCGAACTGCCGCTGGACGTGCTACTCGGCCTGAACAGCGAAACCGAGCTGCATATCGACAGCCGTCGCACCCACCATGACGATGAAGACGAAGACCACGATCATGAGGAATTCGACTCGTTCCACGTGGAACTACCGGAAACAGAGGAGGCGCGCCTGCTGGCTGCGTTGAAGGACGCTGTGGCCAAGTACGGCATCCTGCGTGTGAAAGGCTTCGCTGCCATCCCTGGCAAACCCATGCGTCTGCTGGTGCAGGGCGTTGGCCAGCGTTTCGACCGCCACTTCGACCGCGCCTGGCAGGCCGACGAGCCGCGCCTGAGCCGCCTGGTGGTGATCGGCCAGCAGCTCGACCGCGCGGCTATCGAAGCCGAGCTGAAGGCGGCGCTGGCTTGATAATGATCGCCCGCAAGCGGGCTCCTACACACCCTGTAGGAGCCCGCTTGCGGGCGATGTACTTGGATTCGTAGATGCACTTACTGCGCACCCAACCCGGCGCTCAACTGCCGGCAGACAGCATCGCCGACCTCGGCCAGACGCCTGCCGATCTGGTGATCCTGTGCACGGGTGATTCGCACCTTTCCCTGTTAGCCGAAGCCGCCCGGCAACTGCCGGACGACTACCCCAGTCTGCGTCTGGCCAGCCCGGCGCAACTGAGCAACAACGCCTCGGTGGATTATTACGTCGAGCAGGTGCTGCAGCATGCCAAGGTCATCCTGATCTCGGTGCATGGCGGCGTGAGCTACTGGCGCTACGGCGTCGAGCGTCTGGTTGAGCTGGGTGCGCGCGGTGCCACGGTGATCATGGTGCCGGGCGACGACAAGCCCGACCCGGAGCTGAATGCCCTTGGCAACGTCGCCGAAGAAGACAGCCAGCGCCTGTGGCAATACCTGCGCCAGGGCGGGCTGAATAACGCCCGCCAGCTGTTTCGCTGCATCGGCAGTCGTTGGTTGGGGCGTGGCGACAGTTGGCAGGAGCCGCAGCCGCTGCCGCGTGTCGGTCTCTATCACCCGCAGTGCAGCCTGGCGACGCTGGCCGCCTGGCAGGCGCAGTGGCGACCGGACGCGCCTGTGGTGGCGCTGCTGTTCTATCGCAACCATGTGCAGTCGGCGAACACCGTCTTCGTCGATACCTTCTGCCAGCACCTGTTCGGCCAGGGCCTTAACCCGCTACCCATTGCTGTGGCCAGCCTCAAGGAACCTGCCTGCCTGGATCAGGTGCAGGCCTGGCTGGATGACACCGACGCCGCGCTGATCATCAACACCACCGGCTTCGCCCTATCCAACCCCGAGGCGCCGCAGGCGCGGGTCTTCCGCCGCGATATCCCGGTACTGCAGGCCATCTGCTCGCTGGACAACCACGCGCAGTGGCAGGCCAGCACTCAGGGCCTGGGCTCGCGTGACCTGGCCATGCATGTGGTGTTGCCCGAGCTGGATGGCCGGCTGATCGGCACCGCCATCAGCTTCAAGGGGCTGGCCTGGCGTAGCGAGCGCAGCCAGAGCGACGTGGTGTGCTACCAGGCGCATGAGTCGGGCATGGCTTATGTCGCTGAACTGGCAGGTAAATGGTGTCAGTTGGCGATCAAAAGCAACGATCAGAAGCGAATCGGCCTGATCCTGGCCAACTACCCGACTCGCGATGGCCGCATCGGCAACGGCGTCGGCCTGGATACGCCGGCCGCCGCGCTGAATATCCTCCTCGCCCTGCAGTCCCAGGGCTATCCGGTGGATAACCTACCGGACAGCGGCACCGCACTTGTCCACAGCCTGCTCGGCGGTGTCACCAACGACCTCGACGGCCTGGATACGCGCCCCTGTGCGCAAAGCCTGGCGTTGGACGACTATCTGAAGTTTTTCCACAGCCTGCCGGCGGCCAACCAGCAGGCGGTGCGCGAGCGCTGGGGCGAGCCGCAGGCCGACCCGATGTTCCGCAGCGGGCGGATGATGGTCGCTGGCCTGCGCTTCGGCCTGACCTTCGTCGGCATCCAGCCGGCACGCGGTTATCAACTGGACCCGGCAGCGGTGTATCACGACCCCGATCTGGTGCCGCCGCATGGCTATATCGCCTTCTACGCCTGGCTGCGCACGGCGTTCGTCGCCGACGCGCTGATCCATGTCGGCAAGCACGGCAATCTGGAGTGGCTGCCGGGTAAGAGCGTCGGCCTCTCCGAGGGCTGCTGGCCGCAGGCGCTGATCGGCCCGCTGCCCAACGTCTATCCCTTTATCGTCAACGATCCGGGCGAGGGCGCGCAGGCCAAGCGACGCACCCAGGCAGTGATCATCGACCACCTGATGCCGCCGCTGACTCGTGCCGAAAGCTATGGCCCGCTACGCGATCTGGAGCGCCTGGCCGACGAATACTATGACGCCAGCCAGCTCGACCTGCGCCGAGCCGTGGAGCTGCGTGGCGAGATTCTGGCCAAGGTGCGCGAGGCCAGCCTCGACCGCGAACTGGGTCTGCAACTTAACGATGACGGCGACAGCTGGTTGCCGCAGCTCGACGCCTACTTGTGCGACCTCAAGGAATCGCAGATTCGCGATGGCCTACATGTGTTCGGTGAGTCGCCGACTGGCCAGCTGCGCCGCGACACCCTGCTGGCGCTGCTGCGCATTCCCCGTGGTGATGGCCAGGGCGCCAATGCCAGCTTGCTGCGCGCGCTGGCCCGTGGCCTGGAGCTGGGCCTCGATCCGCTCGATTGCGACATGGGCCAACCCTGGGATGGGGCGCGTCCACAGGCGCTGCAGGCTGTGGATAACAGCCTGTGGCGTACCTTCGGCGATACCCGTGAGCGCCTGGAGCTGCTGGCGCTGAGACTGATCGAGCAGCGTCTGGCGGGGGTGACCTGCGGCGACTTCGGCGCCGAGGTGGCGCTGATTCTCGACGGCCTGGCCGAGCATATCGCGCCTTTGCTGGATGCCTGTGGCGACGCCGAGATGGGCGGCTTGCTGGCGGCGCTGGAGGGACGTTTCGTGCCCGCTGGGCCGAGTGGCGCACCGAGTCGCGGGCGCCTCGATGTGCTGCCCACCGGGCGTAACTTCTTTACCGTCGACGTGCGCCACCTGCCCACGCCGACCGCCTGGCGCCTCGGCGTGCAGGCGGCGGATCGTCTGCTGGAGCGCCATCTGCAGGACGAGGGCGACCACCTGCGCCAGCTCGGCCTGTCGGTGTGGGGCACGGCGACCATGCGCACCGGTGGCGATGATATCGCCCAGGCCCTGGCGCTGATGGGCGTGCGGCCGGTGTGGCAGCCGGGCAGCCAGCGCGTCGAGCGCTTCGAGGTGTTGCCGCTGGAGCAGCTCGGTCGGCCTCGGGTGGACGTCACCCTGCGCGTGTCGGGCTTCTTTCGCGATGCCTTCAGCAATTTGATTCGCCTGTTCGACGAGGCCGTGCAGGCAGTGATCGAGCTGGATGAGCCGGAAGATATGAACCCGCTGTCGGCGCGGGTCTGGCGCGAATCGCTGGCACTTAAGGACGGCGGCCTGGATGAAGCCGAAGCGCGGCGGCAGGCCGGTTGGCGGGTGTTCGGCGCCAAGCCGGGCGCCTATGGCGCCGGGGTGCAGAACGCCATCGAGGAACGCCTGTGGCAGAGCCGTGCGGATCTCGCTGAGGTCTACCTCAACTGGGGCGGTTACGCCTACGGCAGCGGCGCCGAGGGGCTGCCTGCGCGGCAGCGCTTCGTCGACCGCCTGGAGCAGATGCAGGCGGTGCTGCACAACCAGGACAACCGCGAGCACGACATCCTCGACTCCAACGACTACTACCAGTTCCAGGGCGGCATGCTGGCGGCGGTGGAAACCCTGCGCGGGCTCAAGGTGGCCAGCTACTTCGGCGACAACAGCCAGCCGGACACGCCGCGCATCCGCAGCCTCAAGGAAGAACTCAATCGCGTGGTACGTGCTCGCGCCGCCAACCCCAAGTGGATCGCGGGCATGAAGCGCCATGGCTACAAGGGCGCCTTCGAACTGGCCGCGACCATCGACTACCTGTTCGCCTTCGACGCCACCAGCGAACTGGTCGATGACCACCAGTACGCGCTGCTCACCGATGCCTACCTGCTCGATAGGGATACCCGCGACTTTATTCAGCAACACAACCCTGGCGCGCTCAACGACATCCTCGAACGCCTGCTGGAAGCCCAGCAACGCGGCCTGTGGGAGAATCCCGGCGAATACCGAGAGGCGCTGGAAAACCTGCTGCTCGATAGTGAGGAGTCATGAAGCGCTTGAGTGCGGGGGGGTTGTGCTCCCTCTCCCGCTTGCGGGAGAGGGCTGGGGAGAGGGTGGTTCAGGTCGCTCGGTGTCGCTGGATAAACCCTCTCCCCCGGCCCCTCTCCCATAAATGGGAGAGGGGAGGAATCCCTCTGATCCGCTGCAATCGCCAATTGCCCGCACCGCCATTCCCGGATTTTATCCGGGCTACCGTCGGAACCATGTTTATCCACAGGCCAGAGCCATGACCGAACATCACTTCCCCCTCGCCGCCGTGGTCGGCGCCGATTCGCTGAAGCTGGCGCTGTGCCTGGCGGCCATCGATCCGGCCATCGGCGGCGTGCTGATCGAGGGCCCGCGCGGTATGGCCAAGTCCACCCTGGCCCGTAGCCTGGCCGATCTGCTCGACGGTGGCCGCTTCGTCACCCTGCCGCTGGGGGCGAGCGAGGAGCGCATCGTTGGCACCCTGGATCTGGACGCAGCGCTGGGCGAAGGCCGCGCGCAGTTTTCCCCCGGCCTGCTGGCCCGCGCCGATGGCGGCGTGCTCTATGTCGATGAGGTAAACCTGCTGCCGGATCATCTGGTCGATCTGCTGCTCGATGCTGCCGCCAGCGGGGTCAACCATGTCGAGCGTGACGGCATCTCCCATCGGCATGCCGCGCGCTTCGTGCTGATCGGCACCATGAACGCCGAGGAAGGCGAGTTGCGCCCGCAACTGCTCGACCGCTTCGGCCTGAATCTGGCGCTCGATGGCCAGCCGCAGCCGGCTGAGCGCGCCGAGATCGTCCGTCGCCGTCTGGCCTTCGATGCCGACCCCGCCGCTTTTCTGCAACGCTGGCAGGATGAGCAGGATGCCCTGGCGATGCGTTGCCAGAACGCCCGCCAGCGCCTGGCCGATATCCCGCTAGATGACGCCGCCCTGGGTGAGATCAGCCAGCGCTGCTTCGCTGCCGGCGTCGACGGTCTGCGCGCCGATCTGGTCTGGCTGCGCGCCGCCCGTGCTCATGCGGCCTGGCGTGGCGCGGCGGGCATCGAGCCTGTGGATATCGAGGCGGTGGAGGACTTCGTTCTGCGCCATCGCCGTCGCCAGCAACAACCGCCGGCTGCCACACCGCCCGAGCAGAGCCAGGCGCCGCAGCAGGCGCAGGAACAGAGCCAGGGCGAGGGCCAGTGGGGCGAGCTGCCGGCGCAGCCGCAGGCCATGGGCGAACGGCGCGTGCCGCCGCGTTGGCCAAAAAAGTCCTGAGCATCCGCCCGCGCACAGCCACAGGCGCGGATGCCCGCAACCGGCCCGGACGACTCGGCGGCGGCCTGCGTGGTGCTGCGCGTAGCGGTGCGGGCGGACGAATCGACTGGGCCGCGACGCTGCGCCAGGGTCGACCGCAACGCCGAGAACAGTTGGTGCTGCGCCCGCGCAGCCAGCAGGCCGAGGAGCTGTGGCTGGTGTTGGTCGATGCCTCTGCCTCGACCCGTCGCCATGGTGCACTGAGCCGGGCCAAGGGCGTGCTCGCCGAGCTGTTCGACAGCGCCTATCGCCAGCGTGCGCGGCTGGCCGTGCTAAAGGCCGGTGGTCGTGAGGCGCAGTGGTTATGGCAGGGGCGCAAGGCCAGCGCGGAGTTACATCGATGGCTGCACGAATTGGGCGCCGGTGGCGGCACGCCGCTGCTCAATGCACTGAATCAGGCGGGTGACTGGCTGTCGCGTCGGCAACGGGCGAAACCGAGCGAACGCCAGCGCCTGCTGATCCTCACCGACGGTCGCCTGCGTGACCTGCCCAACCTGGCGCCGCTGCCATGCCCAACCCTGCTGCTCGACACCGAGCGCGCGCCCATCCGCCTGGGCCGTGCGCAGCAGTTGGCACAGGCGCTGCAGGCCGAGTACCAACATATTGATGATTTACTGCCTGTAGGAGCCGAGGACGCTGATCGCCGGCAAGCCGGCTCCTACGGGTTGTCCGTTACCTGGAGAACCCCATGAAAACCCTGCTGCTGGTCGGCATCGGCGCCGGCGACCCGGACTACATCACCTACCAGGCGATCAAGGCGTTGCGCCGTAGCGACGTGATCTTCCTGATGGACAAGGGCGCGGCCAAGCACAAGCTCAACGCCCTGCGCCGGGAAATCTGCGCACGCTTTCTCGAAGGCCACACGCCGCGTTTCGCCGAAGGCCTGCAGCCGGAGCGCGAGCGCGAGGTAGCGGACTACCGCGCCAGCGTCGACGAGCTCAACCGCGACAAGCAGGCGGTGTTCGAGCAACTGATCGACGAGCAGATGGCCGATGGCGAAACGGCGGCCTTTATGGTCTGGGGCGACCCGTCGCTGTATGACAGCAGCATCCGCATCATCGAGGCCATCGCGGCGCGGCGCAGCGACTTCGTCTATGACGTGATCCCTGGTATCACCAGCCTGCAGGCGCTGACCGCGCGCCACCGCATCCCGCTCAACAGCATCGGTCGCGCCGTGGAAATCACCACCGGCCGCCTGCTCGCCGAAGGCTGGCCGCAGGGCGTGGACAGCGTGGCGGTGATGCTGGACGCCAAGGACACTTACCGCCGCTTCGTCGGCCAGGGCCTGCATATCTACTGGGGCGCCTATGTCGGCACTGCCGATGAAATCCTGATTGCCGGGCCGCTGGACGAAGTAGCCGAACGCATCGCGGCCACCCGTGCCGAGGCACGGGAGCGCAATGGATGGATCATGGATAGTTATCTGCTGCGTAAGGAAGGTATGGCGTAGGGCCGAGGGCAGAAGCGGTGGACAAGAAGAGCGTTGTCCACCCTACGCGCTACTCACGGAGCTACAAGCAGTATGTAGACCGCCAAGCGTTTCCACTCGGTTGCGAACGGCCTGCTTTACAACCAACTCCAAGAAACCCCCGTATACACCCCAAACCCTTCCCCAGGCGTGGAGCGAGCTACATCCGCACCGTTGTCGTTATAGCCCGGCGTGACGGTGGCGGCATAGCGTTTGTCGGTCAGGTTGCGCAGGTCGAGCCAGGCTTGCCAGTCGTCTCTCGGCGAGGCGTAGCCGAGGGTGGCGCCGAAGGTGGTGTAGGCATCGGCGTAGTAGCTGTTGGCGTAGTCCACCGCGACCTTAGAGGCGTACTGGGTGTTGAGGCCGGCGTAGAAGCCGCTCGGGTGGTCGTAGCGCACCTCGGCCTGGTAGTAGTGGCGCGGCAGGCCCGGCAGACGGTTGTCGCCGAAGGTGTCGTCATCGCGGTAGTGGAAGTCGCTGAAGGTGTAGGCCTGGCGCAGGCTCAGGGCGCCAGCGGCGCCACCTTGCCACAACGGGCTGGTCAGGCCGGCTTCGATGCCCTGATGCACGGTGGGGCTGGCGTTGGATTCGGCGAAGACGTTGGGCTCGATCTCGACGGTGAGCAGTTCATGGCGCACCTGTGAGTAGTAATAGGTCAGCTCCCACTGGCCGAGCGCAGAGTCGCCACGGCCGCCGACCTCGAAGGTGGTGGCGGTCTGATTGTCCAGGCTGATGGCAGTGCTTTGACGATTGCTCCATGGCTGGTTGCTGGTGGGGAAGCGTAGCGGCGAACTCCAGAGCATCGACCAGGCATGCGGCGGCTCCACCGAGCGGCTGATATTGCCGAATAGCTGAACATCGGGGTTGAGCTGGTAGCGCAGGCCGAGGCGCGGGGCGTAGTCCCAGGTGTGTTCGCTGAGCCTGTCGCCGGTGGCCGGCCAGGTCACTTCGGCTTCGCGGCGGGTATGGATCAGCGCCAGGCCGCTGGTCAGCCACAGGTCGGGCATCAGCTCAGTGTCATTGCTGAAGTGCAGCACGTTGTCCGAACCCAGGTGTTCGTAGTCGCGCATCAGGGTGCCGGCGGGATAGGTGATAGTTGTGCCGCCGGACTCCACATTGATCGGCAACGCTGCGGTTTCCCTGGATGTGCTGCTCGGCAGGTTGGTGGTGCTGCGCCAGCCGATGGTGGTGCTGCTATTGAGGCCGAACAGGGTATGGCGGCGCGTGTAGTTCAGGGTGCCGCTGATATCGCTGTAGTCCACGCGGATGCGATAGGTGTTGCCATTGGGCAAGCGGGTTTCGACGATATCCATGGGGTAATGGTGATAGGCCAGGCCGGCGACCAGGGTGGCGTCGTCGTCGATCTGCCAGGTGGTCTTGTTCGCCAGCCAGGTGCTGCCTGGTTGATCGCGGTGGGCGTCGATACTGCGGTTGGCCGCAGCGGCCTGACGCGGATCGTCCTTGAGCTGTGCCTTGGTCAGGCGACCGGGTGTTTCGTGCTCGGTCTCGCGGTAGCGCAGGTAGAAGCGCGTTTCCAGATTCTCGTTGAGCCGGTAGCCGAAGTTGGCGGCGACGCCTTTGCCCTTGCCTGAGGAATGATCCTGATAGCCGTCGGTTTCGCTGTCGGTGAGGGCGACGTAGTAGTCGAAATCGCCCAGCACCTGACCGGAGGCGATGTTGCGCTTCTGGTAGCCATGGCTGCCGACTTCATAGCGCAGTTGCAGCTTGGGCGCGGTGTAGCCGGTGTGGCTGATGTAGTCGATGGCGCCGCCCAGGGCCAGCGCGCCACGCTCGAAGCCATTGGCGCCGCGCAGCACTTCGGCGCGACTTATCCACAAGGGCTCCAGCAACTCGTAGGGTGTGCCGCCGGAGCCGGTCAGCGGTAGGCCGTCGAGCAGGATATGGGTGCCGGAGGCGTGCGAGCCGGGGCCACGGTTGATACCCGAGCCGCGCATGCTGATCTTCACGCCTTCGTTGCCGGGAGACTGCGCGTAGACGCCGGGCTGGTAGGCCAGCACATCGGCGACGCCGGCCACGCGGCCCTGCTCGACCTTGTCCATGTCCACCACATTGGTGGCGCCGGGGACGCGGTTGAGCTCCTCGCGCGCAGCCTCTACTTCACTTACCTGTTCGCCGGTGACCTGCAGTGAATCGAGCTGCATGGGCTCTTCGGCGAAGGCGCTGTGGCCGCTCAGGCAAGCGAGGGCGAGCAGGGTGAGGCGGGCAGGTTGGCGGGAAAACGGCAGGGGCAGCATGCAAGGACTCCGTTGAGCGGGCGGCGAGTGTGTCTGATGGAGGCCGACGAGGATTCGTCACGCCAGCGCGGTGCTGGCGCGGGGGCACATCATGCCGGTTTTGCCCGTGCTGCGCAGCGGGCGGCTCAGGTAGAAGCAGGGGCCGCGCGACTGGCGACCGCCCCTGTGGATAACCCTCAGGCCAGGCCGGCCTTGTCCAGGCCGAACTGCTTGTCGGCGGAGCCGGGCACGGTGCGGAAGGCCACGTTGAGGCGGTTCCAGCCGTTGATGGCGACCACCAGGAAAGTCAGCTCAGACAGTTCCTGCTCGAAGAACTGCTCGCGCACGTTGGCGTAGATGGCGTCGGACACGCCGTGCGGCGACAGCTGGGTCAGGGCTTCCGTCCACTCCAGCGCGGCGCGCTCCTGCGCGGAGAACAGCGGCGATTCGCGCCACACGGCGACATGGTGCAGGCGCAGCTCGCGCTCACCATGGATCTTCGCTTCCTTGACGTGCATGTCGACGCAGAAGGCGCAGCCATTGATCTGCGAGGCACGCAGCATGACCAGATGAGCCAGCGGCGCGAGGAACGGGCTGCGGGTCAGCAGCATGGATAACTCGGCGTATTTGCCGGAGGCCTTGGGGGAGAGTGCGAAGTAATCGAGGCGCTGGCTCATGGTGTTCATCCGTATCCGCGTTGAGGGGCGCGATGGCCTGCCCCGGTAGCGATGAATCTACGCAGCAGTGGTCCAGTCACATAGATCCAATTGTGCAGATTTGGATTGATCCACTTCGCTCAGCGTCGGGCTTGCGAGGGTGGAAAACCATACTCGCGCTTGAAGGCGGCGCTGAAGCTGCTGAGGTGCTCGTAGCCGGCCAGATTGGCGGCATCCTCCACCGACAGGCCCTGCTGGCGTATGGCCTGATAAGCCCGGGCCAGGCGCTGGCGGCGCAGGTAGGCGGCGATGGTGGTGCCGTTGCGGCTGCGAAAGGCATTCTGCAGGTCGACCGGATTGGTGCCGAGCTGGCGCGCCATGTCAGTGATGCTCAGGGCATCTGCCTCGCCGCTGTCGAGCCATTCCTTGAGGCGCGCCAGGCAGCGTTCGAGATGGTTGCCGAGGCGTTTCTCCTGGGGCGTGTCGATGCCGCGCATGATGTCGCAGGCCAGATCCAGGGCGAAGCTCTCGCGTTGCAGGCGTTGCATCAACGGCGGCAGGCTCGCGTCACGTTCGAGCAACTGGTGGGCACGTTGAAGGATATCCACCGAGGGTTGCCAGGGCAGACTGTGCCAGTGGCTGCGGCTGAAGCGCAGCAGGGCGTCGCTGCGCAGCTGGCTGCCGATGGCGACCTGCTGCAGCCAGTCCGGGGTGATGCTCAGGCACACCTTGGTTTCTTCGCGGCCGCTGCGCCAGTGGCGCTGGAACTGGTCGCTATCGGTCAGGTTGACCAGCATGGCGCGCTGGCCACCGGGGCGGGCGTCGAAGTGCAGGCGCTGGCGCGGCAGGCTGACTTCGGCTTCACCCTGCAGCAGAAAGGCGGCGGTGATGCCCGGTGCCAGGCGGTTGTCGCTGCTGGCGTCGACCAGGTCGCGGCTGCGGCTGAAGTACAGCACCAGGCCTTCGCTCAGCACCTGCACCTGTTGTTCGCCGTCGAGCACTGGCTGTTCGCCCGATAGCTCGCGCTGGAAATGCAGGTTGCCGCCCAAGGTGTGGGCGACATCGCTGAGCTGACCGCAGGTGAAGACCGTCATGCTGGCTTGACCGATGGAAGTTTCGTTGCGGCTAATTTTTCCTTCTTTTCCCCTAAGCGCGCAACATTGTTCAGAATTATTCTCATGTGCAATGATGTCGCAATCGTCTTGATTGCGTTACCAACGATCATGGGAATCACACAGCGATGGGTTTGCTCCTCACGCAAACGACGGTGGTCGAGGCGGTCTTCCATGACCATGTCGACGCGGCGCAGATAAGCCAGTGGCTGGACGGCATCGAGCGTCTGATCGAAGACCGCCAGCCGTTCTTCTTCATTTCCAGTACCCGCGAGGGCAGCACCCTCGCCGAGGATTACCGGGCCATCCAGGGCGTCTGGTACAAGCAACACAAGGCGGCATTCCGAGAGGTTTGTCAGGGGCTGGTGCGCATTGCCTGTGATGCCGACGAGCAGACCCGTCTCGACACCCCGGCGCTGCATGCCGCCTGGGGCGTGCCTTATTTCGTCACCCTGGACAGGACGCACGGCTATCGCTGGATCGCCGAGCGCATGGTGAGTCATGCAGCGTCCGTCTGAGCAGGTGCCGGTGACCCGGCTGGCGCTGGCGGTGATCGTGGTGCTGTACCTGGCCCACGCGCTGCCGCTGTACTTCTTCAACGTGGCGATGCCGGCCATTCTGCGTAGCCAGGGTGTCGACCTGCGCTGGATCGGCATGCTCTCGCTGCTGTACCTCCCATGGGCGTTCAAGTTTCTCTGGGCGCCGCTGGTCGACCGGCATTACCTGCACAGCCTCGGCCGGCGCCGTACCTGGCTGTGGCTGACCCAGGCGGCGCTGGTGGCCGGCATTCTGCTGCTGGCGCTGACCGGGCTGGAGCACGGCCTGCTGCTGTTCGTGCTGGTGAGCCTGTGGATATCCACCTTCGCCGCCACCCAGGACATCGCCATCGACGGCTACACCGTGGAATCGCTGGCCAGCGACGATCATCGTCTGGGCAGCATGGCGCAGAGCATTGGCGTGGCCTTGGGCAGCATGTTCGGCGGTGCCGGCGTGCTGTGGCTGTACCAGGTGGTCGGCTGGCAGAGCGCGCTGCTGACCCTGGCCGGCCTGAGTGCCCTGACCATGCTGGCGGTGGCGCGGGTCGATGACCGCCTGCCGGCGCAGGCCGAGGCGGCCAGGCCGGGATTCATCGCCACCTTCAAGCGCCCGGAGATCCGCTGGGCGCTGTTGCTGATCCTGGTCTATCGCCTGGTCGAGGCGCCGGCCATGGCCATGCTCACGCCGATGCTGGTGGATCGCCAGTGGTCGCTGACGCAGATCGGCTTGCTGATGTCTGTAGCCGGCGCCAGCGTCGGGCTGCTCGCCGCCGTGGCGGCTGCACGCCTGTTGCAGCGCCAGCGCGCGGCGACCCTGCTGCTGCGCGCGGGTTGGCTGCGCAGCCTGGCCTACCTGGCGGTCGCCGGGCTGCTGCTCAGCGGCCTGGCCGATGGCTCACCGCTGTGGCTCGGCGCCATGGTGCTGGTGCTCCTGGCCATCCGCTACCTGGCGATGACCAGCCTCTACGCCCTGTTCATGCAGCTGTGCTCGCGGCAGCAGGCCGGCACCGATTTCACCGTGCTGGTGTGCTTCGAGCTGCTGGTGTTCTTCGTCGGCGGTTCGCTGTCGGGCTTCCTCGCCAAGGGCCTGGGCTACGAAACCTATTACCTGCTGCTGGGCGCACTTTCAGTGCTCAGCGTCCTGCTCTGCAAACCTATCGTCCGGTCGATCCAGGCCGGCTCCGGCAATCATTGACGCGCTTTCTCTGGGGGAAACCATGAGGCTTTTTTCGGCATCCATGCAGGTCACCTTGCTCAGCCTGGCGGTGAGCGGCGCGCTCCACGCGCAGGCCGACGACACCACGACGAGCAAGGTCAAGGAACTCAGCCCGATGGTGGTCACCGCCACCCGTTCGGCCAAGAGCATCGCCGAGATCGCCGGCACGGTGTACAGCATCAATCGCGAGCAGGTTGCCGAGCAGGCCGCTGCCGGCCGTTCCACCGCCGATATCCTCGGCCAACTGGTGCCCTCGCTGGCGCCGAGCAGCGGCACCACCAGCAACTACGGCATGACCATGCGCGGGCGCACCGTCCAGGTGATGATCGACGGCGTACCGCTGACCGGCTCGCGTGACGGTTCGCGCCAGCTCAATAGCATCAGCCCGGCGATGATCGAGCGCATCGAGGTGATCTCCGGTGCCACCAGCATCTACGGCGCTGGCGCCACCGGCGGCCTGATCAACATCATCACGCGTAACGCCGACGACGAAACCAGTGACTTCAGCAGCCGCATCGGCCTGCGTACTCCTGGCAAGGCGGCGCGTGACGCCATGGCCTACGAGGCCTCGCAGACCGCTGCCTTTCACCATGGGGCGATCAGCGGTTTCGCCGGCCTGAGCTTCACCAAGCAGGGCGAGATTCGCGATGCCGACGGTGATCGCATCGGCCCGGAAATCTCCCAGACCGACCGCCAGGACACCACCAGCTTCGACTTCAACGGCCGCCTGACCTGGCACTTGGACGACGACCAGCAACTGAGCGCCGGCGTGCGCTACTACAACGACGAGCAGGACAGCGACTACGGCCCGGACTACGGCCCCAACCTGTCGGCGTTGCTGGTCTCGAACTACCAGCCCAGCCACAACGCGGTGGACGGTTTGCAGCTCGACGACCAGCCGCGCACCCGTCATTACGGCGCCAATGTGCAATACCTCAACCGCGATTTGCTGGGTGGCCAGCAATTGACCGCCGAAGCCTACTACCGCAAGGAAAAATCGCGCTGGTTCCCGTTCGCCAGTCGTGCGGCCAATGCCGCGTTGCCCGGTGGGGTGGCCAACGTGGTGCTGCAGTCGAGCACCGACATCGACGTCTGGGGCGTGCGCACCGCCTTGCAGAAGGGCTTCGAGCTAGCCGGCCGCGATCTGCAACTGACCTATGGCCTCGATCATGAGCGCGAGCAGGATCGTCAGGACGGCCAGTTCTACGACTTCAACAGCTTCTTCACCAGCAATGGCCTGAACTACCGCGAGACCTACAGTTCCTCGATGGGCCCGGACGTGGAAGTGAGCAAGACCGGCGCGTTCCTCCAGGGCGACTACCAGCTTACCGAGCGCCTCAGCCTGCAGGCAGGGGTGCGCCGCGAAACCATCCGCAACGAAGTGGATGATTCCATCCCCTATGGCGAGGCGGTCACCGCCGCCACCGTGGCTGGCTACCAGGCGCGCACCCTGGAAGGCGGCAACGTGCGCCACAGCGAGACCCTGTTCAACCTCGGCGCGGCGTACAAGCTGACCGACACTCAACAACTGTTCGCCAATTTCTCCCAGGGCTTCAGCCTGCCCGACACCCAGCGCATGCTGCGCGACGTGCCGGCCAGCTTCGTCATCGATAGCAGCAGCATCGATTCGATCAAGGTCAACAACTACGAACTGGGCTGGCGCCTGGGTGATGCCAGCGGCCTGAACGCCGGGGTGACCGCGTTCTACAACACCTCCGACAAGGTGGTGCAGTTCAACCGCGATTTCAGCGTCTCGGTGGCCGACACCGATGAGCGCGTGTGGGGCGCCGAAGGCAACCTGCAGGTGCCGGTGGTCGAGGGCTGGACGCTGGGCGGCACCCTGGCCTACACCCGTGGCCAGTACAAGGACGCCGCCGGCAACTGGCGCGAGCTGAATGCCTTCCGCGTTTCGCCGCTGAAGGCCACCGTCTACAGTGACTGGCGCTTCCTCGATGGCTATGGCGTACGCCTGCAGGCGCTCACCGTGGGCGGCAGTGACCGCGCTTATGACGACGCTCAGTCCGCCGCGATCAGCCCAACCATCCGCGCCACCCCGGCGACCAAGATCCAGGGCTATACCGTGGTCGACCTGATCGCTCACGCGCCCTGGCTAGGCGGCGAGGTTGGTTTCGGCGTCTACAACTTGGCCAACCGCGACTACAAGACCGTCTACGGTCAGCAGGCCGAGGCCACCTACGGCGCCATCTCCAGCCTGCCGGCGGCGGGGCGTACCTTTGGCTTGAGCTACTCGGTGCAGTACTGATCGTTCAGCGCTGGTAGCTCAGCGGCCGCTTCGATGACTCCGGCAGCGCCAGGCCGCCGGCCATCAGCAGCACGGTGATCGACAGCACGCGCTTGCGTCCGATCCGATCACCGAGAATGCCGAACACGATGCCACCCAGTGGGCGCAGGGCGAACGACACGGCAAACACGGCGAAGGTCTGCAGCAGCGCCAGGGTCGGGTTGCCCGGCGGGAAGAACAGCGAAGCGATGGTCACGGCGAGAAAACCGTAGACGGCGAAGTCGAACCACTCGACGAAGTTGCCGATGGCCGAGGCGGCGATCACCTTGTGCAAGGTGGCCGGGCTGACCTGCTGGCCTGTGTTGATAGCATTCATGCGACGCTCCTGATCCCTGATTTAGACGGCTTCAGGCAGGTTACGGAGCGATGGGCGAGGCGGGCGCTTCGCAGGCGACAGCGGCGTTGCCGTGAACGACCTCAGCCCTGGGGAAACTGCGCCGGGTCGGAGAAGCAGGTGCGCAGGTGATCGAACACCAGGCGCACCCTTGGCGGCACCGGGCCCTGCTGTGGGCGGTAGATGAACAGCTGCCAGGGATCGGGCGCCTGCTCGGTCAGCACCGCCTGCAGGCGGCCGTTCTCCAGGTACGGTTGCGCCAGGTAGGCGGGTAACTGGCCGTAGGCCAGGCCGGCGAGCACGGCTTCCAGCTCGGCTTCAGGGTCGTCGCACACCAGCGCTGGCGCGGGCGGATGCAGGCTGGGGCCGTGAGCGAAGGTCCACGGCCAGGGGCGGCCGTTCTTGCGGTCGATCAGCACCGACAGCGGCCGCTGCTGCAACTCGTCGAGGTTACGCGGCGCACCGCTGGCGGCGATCAGTTGCGGTGTGGCCACCACCTGCAACGGTACGGGTGCGAGGGCGCGGGCGACGTAGCGGCTGTCACGCAGGAAGCCGACGCGGATGCCGATGTCGATCTGCGCTTCCACCGCGTCGGTGATCTCGTCCTCCAGGCGCAGGTTCAGCACCAGCTGTGGGTGCTGCTTGAGCAAGGGCTGCAGGAACGCCACCAGAAAGCGCTTGCCAATGGCCTGCGGCGCGGTGATGCCGATGCGCCCGGCGATGGCCGATTCGGCCTCGGCGCGATGGCCGCGAAACAGCGCATCGAAGTCTTCCAGCATCTGCCGGGCGCGCAGCGCGTAGGCCTCGCCAAAGGCGGTGATATGCACCTGGCGGGTGTTGCGGTGGAACAGAATCTCGCCGAGTTCTTCCTCCAGCGCCTTGATCGCACGGGTCACCGCCTGCGGAGAAATCCTCAGGCGAGTCGCCGCCTCGCGGAAATTGCTGCAGTCGGCCGCGCTGCAGAAGATGCGGATCATCTCCATGCGATTGAGCATGTCGGGGCGCCTTCATATTCCAGAATATGGAATATTTTAATCCAAACTCTTCCATTCATTGAAACGGGAATCGCCTATAACGTGAGCTCATGTCCGGCGTATGGCGTGGACACTCCAATCAATCGAGAGAGGGCTTACCCATGAGCAACAATATTTCCGGCAAGGTCGTGGTCATCACCGGCGCCAGCAGCGGCCTGGGCGAAGCCACCGCCCGTCATCTGAGCAAGTTGGGCGCCAAGGTGGTGCTGGGCGCACGGCGCAAAGAGCGTCTCGAGCAACTGGTCAGCGAACTGGTTGCCGCTGGTGGCGAGGCCGTGGCCTACCAGACCGACGTGACCCGCGCCGACGAGGTCAAGGCACTGATCCAGGGCGCACTGGACACCTTCGGCCGCGTCGATGTGCTGATCAACAACGCCGGTCTTATGTCCATTGCACCGATGAGCGATGTGCGCGTCGAGGAGTGGGAGCGCATGATCGACATCAACATCAAGGGCGTGCTGTACGGCATCGCCGCGGCGCTGCCAGTGTTCCAGCAGCAGAACGCCGGGCACTTCATCAACATCGCCTCGGTGGCCGGGATCAAGGTGTTCAGCCCGGGCGGTACCGTCTACAGCGGCACCAAGTTCGCCGTACGCGCGATCTCCGAAGGGTTGCGTCACGAGGTAGGCGGCAGCATCCGCACCACCACCATCGAGCCCGGCGCGGTGGATTCGGAGCTGAAGTTCGGCAGCTCGCACCAGCAGAGCCGCGACTTCGTCGTCGACTTCTACAAGCAGGCGATTCCGGCGGAATCGGTGGCACGCGCCATTGCCTACGCCATCGAGCAGCCGGCTGACGTCGACATCAACGAGATCGTTCTGCGTCCGACCACGCAGGAGTTCTGATCCATAACCGCTGTTGCAGGCGCTTGCGATGCTGGTTCACCCGAGCCAGCATGCAGGCGCCTTTTTCGCTTTCAGGAGTCTGCATGAGCGCGTCCATTCATTCCGTCGACCTGGCCAAGGCCTACCGTCTGCTCAACCACGGGCCGACCGTGCTGGTGTCGGCGCGTCATCAGGCTGTGGATAACGTCATGGCGGCAGCCTGGTGCTGCGCCCTGGATTTCGATCCGCCGAAACTCACCGTGGTGCTGGACAAGGCCACCCGCACCCGCGCGCTGATCGAAGGCAGCGGCCTGTTCGCCATCCAGGTGCCGACCGTGGCTCAGCTGCAACTGACCCAGGCGGTGGGCAGTGCCAGCCTGGCCGATGATCCGGCGAAGCTGGCCCATGCTGGCGTGGAGTTGTTCGAGATGGCAGGCCACGATGTGCCATTGGTGGCCGGCTGCTCGGCCTGGCTGGTCTGCCGGCTGATCGATGAGCCGCATAACCAGCAGGCCTACGACCTGTTCATCGGCGAGGTGATCGCGGCCTGGGCGGACGAGCGCGTGTTCCGCGACGGCCGCTGGCATTTCGAAACGGCCGACCCGAGCCTGCGCAGCCTGCATCACGTCGCGGGCGGGCACTACTACGCGATTGGCGAGGCGCTCAAGGCCTGATGTCGGGCGTGCTCAGCGCGCCAGCGGTAGCGCTACACCGATCAGCACGAAGAGCACGCCGCAACTGCGGTTGAAGGTGCGGCCGCCGCGTTGCAGCCAGGGCCGTACGCGGAAGGCCAGCAACGCCAGCAGCAGCTCGACGAGGAACTCGACCACGGCGAAGGTCGCTGCCATCACCACGAACTGCACGGCCAGGCCACGCTGCGGGTCGACGAACTGCGGTAGAAAGGCGCCGTAGAACAGGATCACCTTGGGATTCGACAGCGCCGACAGCAGGCCTTGGCGAAACAGCCGGCTGGCGCTGGGGCGCACACCGCTGTCGGCCAGGGTCAGGGTCATCGGTGGCGAGCGCCACAGCTGCACGCCCAGCCAGATCAGGTAGGCGCCGCCGATCCACTTCAGCGCCAGCAGCGCGTTGGGCGCGGTCTTGAGCAGCGCACTGAGGCCGAACATGGCCAGTGCGATCAAGGTACTGAAGCCAACCACACCGCCAAGGATGGTGGCCAGTGCCATGCGCGAGCCGTACAGCCCGCCGTGGGTCAGCGCCAGAAGGCTGTTGGGGCCGGGCGTCAGAGCCAGGCCAAGGGTGGCGACGAAGTAGACGAGCCAGAGTTCTAGAGCCATGCGGGTCTCCTGTTTGGGCGCGGCCAGTCTAGTCAGCGGCAGGTACTTGAATAAGGTAGATTCTGGCTATCTAACGGTTGATTCTGGACATAACATGGCCGAAAGCCCCGATCTGCGTTTTCTCCTGTTGCCCTTGCCGGAGTTCGCCCTGCTGCCGTTTGGTGGTTTTCTCGACAAGTTGCGTTTTAGCGCCGACGACGAGGACTACAGTCGCCAGCGTTACTGCACCTGGACGATTCTCGGCCTGCAGCCAGGGCATGTGCTGTCCAGCAGCGGTGCTGCGCTGCGGATCGAGGCTACACCCGAGCAACTCGATCTGGCTGACTTCGACTATCTGGTGCTGTTCGGCGGGCGCAACGCGCAGGCCACCGCCGCGCTGGCGCCGACCTATCAGCAGCTGCTGCGTCGCGCAGCCCGCGCTGGGGTGAAGCTGGTGGCGATCGACAATGCCAGCTTCCTGTTCGCCGCCTGCGGCCTGCTTGACGGTCATCGGGTGGCGGTGCACTGGCGCCATGAAGCGGAATTCCGTGCCAGCTTTCCGCAGCTGCGCCTGGCTCGCGAGCGTCTGTATTGCCTTGATGGTGCGCGGATTTCCTGCGCCGGCGGCACCGCAGCCATCGATCTGGCGGTGGAACTGCTGGCTCAGGGCAGCGGCCGGGCACGGGCGCTCAAGGGCTTGGCCGATATGCTGGTGGACGAAACGCGCAGCGGCCAGCACGCGCTGCGCTCGTTGCACACGACATCGAGCGGCGAGCGCCATGTAGACCGCGCCATCGCCCTGATGCGCCACGGCCTGGCCAGTGCCGATGGCATCGAGCAGCTGGCGGCCAGTGTCGGCATCAGCCGGCGTCAGCTGGATCGCCTGTTCCACGCCAGCCAGGGCATGAGCGCGCGCGAATACTGGAACGAGCTACGCCTGCAACATGTGCGCTGGCGCCTGCTCAACTCCAGCCACAGCCTGGCGCAACTTGCCGACGAGATCGGCGTCAGCGATGCCAGTCACCTGGGCAAGCTGTTCCGCCAGCGCTTCGGTGTTGCGCCTGGCGCCTTCCGCCGTCAGGGCGGCGCGTTGTAGGAGCCGCGCCCCGCGGCGAATGCTGCGGATAAGCTCGGTATCGCGGCATCGCCGCAATCGCTTCGCGCCGGGGCGACGCTCCTACAGGCTTGCCAGCGGCGGCAGCCACACTGAAGCCAGTAGCAACAGGGCCATGCTGCGGTTGAACAACAGCAGCCGGGCCGGTTGCCGCAACAGGCGCGCGCCGCCGACGCCCAGCACACCCCAGACCAGCAGGCAGGGCGTCGATACCAGCAGGAACAGCGTCGCGTAGCTCGCCACCGCGCCGAACGAGGCCTGGCCGTCGAGGAAGATCGCCGTGACCGAGACGCTCATCAGCCAGGTCTTGGGGTCGATCAGTTGCAGGCCAGCGCCCTGGGCGAAGCCCTGGCGCCGGTCGACGCCGCAGAATCGCGCCAGTTCGTCGAGGCCGATGTTCTGGTGAAAGTGCGCATGCAGATAATTGCGAGCACGCAGGGCCACACTGGCGATCTGTGGGTTGCCCGACAGGCGCTGGCGCCAGTGCAGACTGCGCGAGATACGTTCCAGCAGCGCATCCAGCGTGGCGTCGCGTACCATGCGTGGCTCGCCGTCGCGCAGCGCCTGCAGGGCGTTGGCAATACACGGCAGCAAGCCAGGATCGTCCGGCTGGGTGCGCCGCACGCCGGGCAGGCAGTCGGCGGGTGCCTGCTCGAACAGTCCCGGCAATGCCTTTTCCAGCCAGCCAGGCTGGTTCGAGGTAGAGCGTGGAATAGGTGAAGCCACCCGGCGTCGGCGCGTGGCCGTCATGGATATCGCCGGGTTCGAGGAAGAAGGTCTGGCCGGGCACGCTACTGAACAGCGCGCGGCGGCAATGAAACTGCTGCACACCCTGCTCGGTAAAGCCGATCAGGTAGCTGTCATGCCAGTGTGGATCGTAGGCGTGCCCCTCGAAATGCGCGCGGATCACCTCGATGCCGGTATCGGCATCCTGCTTGAGGTCGACCCATGATTGCGCGTTCATCGCCTGTTGCCTGTCGTTGCTGTGAACGCCCGAGCTTAGCGCGTCCGACGCGCAGGGCTAGAAGGTTTGTGCAGACGCGCTTTTCGTAGGAGCCGGCTTGCCGGCGATCAAGGTGTCCGACGGTGCTGTATCGCCCGCAAGCGGGCTCCTACGGGTCGGGATATCTGCACTTGGTGCGTGGGTCTGTAAGGTGTGCGCAGACGCGCTTTTCGTAGGAGCCGGCTTGCCGGCGATCAAGGTGTCCGACGGTGCTGTATCGCCCGCAAGCGGGCTCCTACGGGTTGGGATACCGGCACTTGGTGCGTGGGTCTGTAAGGTGTGCGCAGACGCGCCGTTCGTAGGAGCCGGCTTGCCGGCGATCAAGGTGTCCGACGGTGCTGGATCGCCCGCAAGCGGGCTCCTACAGATCGGGATACCAGCGCGGCGTATAGACCCACTCGCCGCCATCGGCGCGCGGGAAGCGGCGGGTCTGACTGGAGCCGATGATCACCAGGGTGCGCATGTCGACCATCTCCGGCGTCAGCTCGCCGAGGGTGAGGTTGCGCAGGGCTTCGGCGGGGCGGCCGATATCGCGGCCGAGCACCACCAGGGTTTGCGGTTCGCGGTGTTGACGCAGCAACTCCAGCGCGCGGCCGAGTTGCCAGGGGCGGGACTTGGAGATCGGGTTGTAGAAGGCCATGGCCAGATCGGCGATGGCGGCATGCTGCAGGCGCTTTTCGATCACTGCCCAGGGCTTGAGGTTGTCGGACAGGGATATCAGGCAGAAGTCGTGACCCAGCGGCGCGCCGGCCTTGGCAGCGGTAGCCAGGGCGGCGGAAACGCCCGGCAGTACTTCCAGCTCGATGCTGTGCCAGGTCTCGCTTTGCGGGTTTTCCAGCGCCTCCATTACGGCAGCGGCCATGGCGAACACGCCAGGGTCGCCCGAGGAGATCATCACCACCCGCCGACCGCTGGCGGCCAGTTCGAAGGCGTGGGCGGCGCGCTGCAGCTCCTCGCGGTTGTCGCTGGGGTGCACGCATTGATCGGCGCGCAGCGGGCCGGCCATTTTCACGTAGGTGTCGTAGCCGAGCAGGTCTTCGGCTTCGTCGAGGGCACGGCGCACGGCGGGCGTCATATGTTCGGCGGCGCCGGGGCCGAGGCCGACCACGCTGAGGCGGCCACGGCGCTGGCCGAGGCGTTCGATATCCAGTGGTTGTTCGCCCAGCAGCAGGCGCAGGCCGTCGCCGGCATGGTGCTCGGGCGGCAGCTCGGCTGTGCTGTGAATAAAGCGCAGTGGCAGGTTCAACTCGGCTGCAGCAGCGTGTAGCTCGGCATTGGCCATCCAGTCTTTGTCCGCGAGCAAAACGGCCAGCGCTTGCGGCGCCAGGTTGGCATCGCTATACGCCTGCTGCAGGCGAGCCGGTAGGTCGGCGCCGGGGCGTTCGATAAGTGCGGCGGCGCTGCGCGGGTGGATCAGCAGTTCGTCCGGCTGCGCCGGGCGTGCCTGCGCGGTGATGTGGATTACACGATCTGCAGCGTTATCCACAGGCAACTGCGCGGCTTCCAGCCAGGGCGCCTGGCCTTCGATGCGTACCGTCTCGCCGCCGAGCAGATCGCTGACGAAACGCTTGCCCTGCTGCAGGTCGGCCAGTGCGTAGCCGGCCGGTGGCTCCAGCAGGCAGGTGCCGAAGCGCAGCTCGCCGCTGGTGGTGATGGCCGGCGTCACACCCAGGTGCGCGGCGATCTCGCGGGCCAGGCGGTTGACCCCGGCCAGGCCGCCGAGCAACGGCACCACGGCGCTGCCGTCTTCGGCCAGGGCCAGCACCGGCGGCTCGGCGCCTTTCTCGGCCAATAGCGCGGCAAGGCTGCGAATCACGATCCCGGCAGCACACAGCACCACAAGTGGCTGACCGGCGCGATACAGGGTGCGCAGGTGCTCGCCGAACTCGTCGTAATGGCGCTCGGCGCCGTCGGCACGCCCGCGCAGGCCTTGGATCTCCGCCTGTGGATAAAGCGCCTTGAGACGTTGTGCAGTGGCCAGCGCGCTGGCGCCGAGGATGACGATGTTCATGCGGTAAATCCTTGCAATCCGGGGAATGGGTTTCCCGGGGTGCATCCGTATACGGTCTTGAGACGGGTAGGGCGGGTGCAACCCGCCAGCTCGCTGCAGGCGGGTTGCACCCGCCCTACGGGATTACCCCCGCCATTTCTGCCCAGGCAGCAGAATCATGGAAAAGTACGGCGAATCCATCGGCTCCACCTCGTCCAGCGGCACGATCTTCTGGCTGGCCATGGTCGCGCGCTCGACGTAATGGGCGCGGTCGTCCAGGCCGAGCTTGCGCAGCACGCGGCGCACCTTGTCGAAGTTGCGCCCGAGCTTCATCACAACCGCCGCTTCGGCGTCGCGCAGGCGCTGTTCCAGCTCGTCTTCCGGCAGCACGCCAGAGAGCACGCTCAAGCTCTGGTTGCGGTAGACCAGCGGCGTGCCCAGCACCGAGGCGCAGCCGAGCATGGAGCAGACGCCGGGCACCACCTCCACCTTGTAGCGGTCGGCCAGGCGGTCGTGCAGGTACATGTAGGAGCCGTAGAAGAACGGGTCGCCTTCGCAGATCACCGCCACGTCCTGGCCGGCGTCCAGTAATTGGGCGATCTGCTGCGCGCAGGTGTCGTAGAAGTCGGCGATCACATCCTCGTAGCTCAGCGGCGGGGCGAGCTTCTCGGTGGTCACCGGGTAGACCAGCGGTAGGCGCTGTTGGGCGGCGTCCAGGTGTTCCTCAATGATGCTGAAGGCATTACCGCCATGGCCGGCATTGTGCTTGGCCTTGGCCACGAAATAGGCCACCACCGGCGCGCTTTTGAGCAGGCGCAGCGCCTTGAGGGTAAGCAGCTCGGGGTCGCCAGGGCCGACGCCGAGACCGAGCAGACGACCGGCCATCATTCCACCTCCGAGGCGAGGGCGTTGACCGCCGCCACCGCCATGGCGCTGCCGCCACGGCGACCACGGACGATCACGTAGGGCACGCCACGGCTGTCTGCGGCCAGGGCGTCCTTGGATTCCGCCGCGCCGATAAAGCCCACCGGCATGCCGATGATCAGTGCCGGCTTCGGCGCGCCGGCGTCGAGCATTTCCAGCAGGTAGAACAGCGCCGTGGGCGCGTTGCCGATCACCACCACGCTGCCTTCCAGATGTTCACGCCAGTGTTCCAGAGCCACCGCCGAGCGGGTGTTGCCCAACTCGCGGGCCAGTTCCGGCACGCCGGCGTCGTGCAGGGTGCAGATCACCTGGTTGTTCGCCGGCAGGCGCGGGCGGGTGATGCCCTCGGCGACCATGCGCGCATCGCAGAGGATCGGCGCGCCGGCTAGCAGGGCGGCGCGGCCAGCGGCGCCAGCACCGGGGGAGAAGCGCAGGTCCTCCACCACATCGACCATGCCGCAGGCATGGATCACCCGCACGGCGAGTTTTTCCAGGTCGGCGGGAATGCCGTTGAGGTTGGCCTCGGCGCGGATGGTGGCGAAGGAGCGGCGGTAGATTTCCTGGCCGTCGCGGATGTAATCAAGCATCGGGGGTTCCTGCGGGGTGTTGGCGGGCGAACCAGGCGCCGGCTTCGTCGATGGTCATGGCTGGCGCCAGCAGACGGCCGAAACCGGGCGCCTCGGGTGTGCGTTGATAGAGCTGGTAGTGGTCGGGCGTGCTGGCCAGCAGGGTATAGGGCAGCACGCGGGCGCTGGCGCAACTGCGCGGGCAGGCGCTGAGATGCACCTGCGGGCGGGCGCCGCTTTCGCGCAGCAGCTCCGCCAGGTGCAGGGCGTGGTGTTTGCTATCGGCCAGGCCGCGCTCGCAGGCCGCCGCGCCGGTGCAGGCGACCAGGCCGAGCAGCGGTTCGTCGATATGCGTCAGCAGGCCGAGCTCGCCTAGCGCCGCCAGCAGCTCACCGCTGGCGGCTTCCGGCACATTGCCCAGCAGCACGCCCTGCCAGGGCGTCAGGCGTAAATTTCCATCGCCGTGGTGCTCGCTCAGTTGGGCCAGCGTCAACAGTTGCTCGGCGTGCAGCCGGCCTAGTTGGGCGCCAGCAGCGACCATACACAGGCCGCTCTGCGCCTGTGGATAAATACCAGCCGGGACGTGGTCGAGCGGAGCGCTCTGCTGCCAATTGACCGGCACCGGTTGCAAGGGAAAATCCAGACGTGCTTGCAGACGTTGCAGCAGTTCGTCGGCTGGGATCTGTTGCAGCAACTGGCGCATGCGCGATTGCTCGGGTGTCGCCAGTTCGAGGAACAGCTGCAGGAGTTGGCGCACCAGCTCTACGCCGTGTGTCGCTTCGATGCGCGCCAGCGGCGTCTCGACAGGGCAGCCGGCCAGGCCCAGCAGCAGGTGCTGCTCGTTCTCGGCGACCAGCCATAGATCGTGTGGGTGTTCGCGCATGGCCAGGGCTTCGCCGCCGTCCAGTTGCAGGGCGAACTTGGGTGAAAGGGCATGTAGTGCCGGGGTGTCCTGCAACAGGTCGAGCAACTGGCCAGCCAGCGGGCGTACGTCCAGCCTCGCTTGCGGGTCGAGGCCGGCGGCAGGGCTGAGCATCAGGTTGCGCACGTCGTCGGCGGCGGCCACTCGCGGGCCGAGGCCGGCACCGAGGAGGGCATCGATCAGCGGCGCTTCCTGGCCGGGGAGCACGCCACGAATTTGCAGGTTGCTGCGGTTGGTAAGCTCCAGCACGCCACTGGCATGCTGCCGCGCTGCCTCGGCAATCGCCCGCGCCTGGGTGCTGCGCAGCACGCCGCCAGGCAGCTTGATGCGGCAGATGCCACCGTCCAGCGCAGGCACGATGCGCAGCAGGCCGGGGCAGGCGGAAGGGCGGACGGATGTGGGCAAGCGGTCACCTGTGGATAACGACGCGGCGACCGAACCAGCGAAATCCCATAGGGGACTCCATGGCATCGGTACACCCCGCCCGATGTTGGCACTCGCGACCAGCGTTCGTCGGCAGGTCTCCTGGCTGACAGGTCTTGATCCGCTGCGCCTTCCCGGTACAGGCCGTTGAAAAACTATCTGCGTTGGCAATACGGCGTTAAAAACGGCCTCAAAATGCTCATTTACAACACGTAAACTGCGTTTTTTCGGTCGTTTTTGCCTTGTCTTGCCTGCCTCGCTTACGTTTTTCAGCGGCCTGTTTCCAGTGGCCGATTGCGTTGGACTCGCTGTTTACAGTTGCGGGGGCAGCCACGGTTTTACCGTGTTCCCTCTTGGGGAAACTCTGAAATGGCCATTTACCGTCACTCCCGCGAAGGCGGGAGCCCAGGTAGTACTGAGATTCTGGATTCCCGCCTGCGCGGGAATAACGACTATTTCAGAGTTTCCTTAGGCCCTTTACTGAGTCGTATCGACTCAAGGGCACCGACGAAGGCGCTATTATGCCCGCTTTGCCCCGAGCGCGGACAGGCGCTCCGTCGGGCCTGTGCGAGGACATTGGATGAAACCCTGGTTGACCCTGGTCGGCATCGGCGAAGACGGCTACCCCGGCCTGGGCAAGGCCGCGCGTCGCGCCTTGCTGGCGGCCACGCGCATCGTCGGTGCGCCGCGCCAGCTGGCGCTGTTGCCGCCGTGCATCACGGGCGAGCGGGAAACCTGGCCCAGCCCCTTCGATCTGCAGCCGTTGCTGGCCCGACGCGGCGAGGCGGTGTGCGTGCTGGCCAGCGGTGATCCGATGTTCTATGGCGTCGGTGCCAGCCTGGCGCGCCAGGTGCCGGTCGACGAGTTGCAGGTGTTGCCTGCGCCGTCTTCGGTGTCGCTGGCGGCGGCGCGCCTGGGCTGGCCGTTGCAGGAGGCTGAGGTGGTCTCCTTGGTCGGCCGGCCGCTCGCCACGCTCAATGCCCGTCTCTATCCCGGTACGCGCCTGCTGGTATTGAGCGCCGATGGTGACACCCCTGCGCAGGTCGCCGAAGCCTTGTGCGCACGTGGTTTCGGCGCCAGCCGCCTGACTCTGCTGGAGCACCTTGGCGGGCCTGACGAGTGCCGCATCGAGGGCCTGGCCGCGAGCTGGAACCTGCCACGCGGTGCCGATCTCAATCTGCTGGCCGTGGAGTGCCTGGTCGACACCGGCGCGCAACTGCTGCCACCGACCTGCGGCCTGCCGGACGAGGCCTACCGCCACGACGGGCAACTGACCAAGCGCGACGTGCGCGCGGTCACCCTGGCGCGCCTGGCGCCGCTGCCTGGCGAGTTGCTGTGGGATGTCGGCGCCGGTTGCGGCTCCATCGGCATCGAATGGATGCGCGCGCATCCGGCCTGCCGGGCCATCGCCATCGAGGCCAACGAAGGGCGCCAGGCGCATATCCGCCACAACCGCGATGCTCTCGGCGTGCCCGGCCTGCAACTGGTCGCTGGACATGCGCCCGAAGCACTGGATGGACTGCCGGCGCCGGATGCGATCTTTATCGGCGGTGGCGTTACCGTGCCTGGCGTCCTCGATGATTGCTGGGCCGCGCTAAAGCCGGGCGGGCGTCTGCTGGCCAATGCCGTGACTATCCAGAGTGAGGCGGCCCTGGTCGCCTTCCGTGAACAGCATGGCGGTGAACTGCTGCGTCTGACCGTGGCCCAGGCACAGCCGCTGGGCGGCTTCGACACCTGGCGCGCGGCGTTGCCGATTACCCTGCTGATGGTGCGCAAGCCGTGAGCGCGCGACTCCTGCTGCTCGGTGGCACTACCGAAGCGCTGCGTCTGGCGCGTCGGCTGGGCCCGGAGACGGTGTACAGCCTGGCAGGTCTGGGCCGGGTGCCGGACGACCTGGCCTGCCGCGTGCGCGTCGGCGGCTTCGGTGGCGCCGAGGGTTTGGCTGCCTTTATCGCCAGTGAAGGCATCGAGCTGCTGCTGGATTTGACCCATCCGTACGCTGCGCAGATCAGCCACAACGCGGCCCGCGCCGCAGAAATCGCAGACGTGCCGTGCTGGGCATTGCGTCGCCCTGGCTGGCAGCCCGGCGCGGATGACGACTGGCGCGAAGTGGACGGTTGGGATGAGCTGACCCGCGCGCTGGCGCCGTTCGAACGGCCATTTTTTACCTCCGGCCGCGAGCCGCTGGCGCACTTGCAGGAGATACCCGAACACCAGCGCTGGACGGTGCGCTGCCTGCAGGCCGAGCCGGCGTCGCCGCGCGCCGAGATCATTGGCGCACGTGGGCCGTTCTCGCTGGACGAGGAGCGCGCCCTGTTCGCCCGCCTGCGTTGCGACGTGCTGATAAGCAAGAACAGCGGCAGCGCGTCCACCGAGCCGAAGCTGCAGGTGGCGCGAGAGTTGGGTCTGCCAGTGCTGCTGTTGCGTCGCCCCGAATTGCCATTGGTGACGCGTGAGTTTGCGGAGTTGGACGCTCTGTACGAGGCGCTGTCCCTGTAGGGCGGGTGAAACCCGCCACCGCCGGTCTGGCGGGTTGCACCCGCCCTACACTTGTCGCCACGCCGCATGCCATTGCCAGTGGTGAGGCGCGAGTTCACTGAGTTGGATGGCTGGGGCGAAGCGCTGCTTCTGTAGGGCGGGTGAAACCCGCCACCGCCGGTCTGGCGGGTTGCACCCGCCCTACACTTGTCGCCACGCCGCATGCCATTGCCAGTGGTGAGGCGCGAGTTCACTGAGTTGGATGCCTGGGGCGAGGCGCTGCTTCTGTAGGGCGGGTGAAACCCGCCAATGTCGGTCTAGCGGGTTACACCCGCCCTACGCTTGCCGTTGCGCTGCTAGACTGCCGGCTCTTTTGGAGACTGTCATGAGCCAAGCCCCTTACGCGCGCATCCTGTTCATCGGCCCCGGCCTGGGGCGCGGTGCATCGTCCGAGCGTCTGCAACAGCGTACCGAAACGCTGCTGGGTGAGGCGCATCTGCATGACACGGAACAGGACGGCTTCTGGCAGGCCATCATCGAGGCGCCACGCCCGTTGCTGGTGGTCGATCTGGAGCCACGCGCCGATGCCGCGCACCGCGACTGGCTGCGCGAGTGCATCGCCGAACGCGGTAACGGGAGCGAGGTATTCGTGGTTTGCAGCGCCATGGAAGATGCCTGGCTCGATGGCCTGGGCGCACTGCTGGCGCATCGTCAGGCGCATCTGCCCTGCAGTGACGTGCCGCCCGTGCCTGCGCACCACGCCTGGTCGCAGATCCCGCCACACGCCCAACGCCTGCTGCTGTGCAATGGCCCGCGCTGCACGCGCAAGGGCGCGCTGGGCCTGTGGAAAACCCTGCGCCAGCGGCTCAAGAGCGCTGGCAAGCTGGAGTGCGAGGGCGGTGTGCATATCACCCGCAGCCAGTGCCAGTTTCCCTGTGACCTGGGCCCGACCGCGAGCCTTTATCCACAGGGCGAGTGGTACGGCATCAAGGACGAGGCGGCGGTGATCCGTCTAGTCGATGAGCGCCTGGTGGCGGGTAGGGCGTTGCCGGAGTTGCGCATCGATGAGCAGGGCAACAATTAGCAACTCGGATTACGCCTGCGGCCAATCCAGGCTACGAGCAGTCGCCGCTAAAGCGCCTCCCGCAATTGCCCCCGCGCCTTGACTTGAGCGGGTGTGGGTGGTCATATCCGCCCCGCTTCAGGTGTCTCACGCCGCCGCGCGTGAGGTGAAACGGGAAGTCGGTTGAAGTCCGACGCTGCCCCCGCAACGGTAAGCGAGCGACCGCATCGATACGCCACTGTGCGCCCCGCGCATGGGAAGGCGATGCGTTCATGACCCTCGCAAGCCCGGAGACCGGCCTGGAGTCGTTTGTGTCTGGCAACCCGCGGTGGGCGGGCGTTGACTCCAGTAGGGCGCCCCGTGCCCCTGTCTGCTGTTGCGCATTTCCATCGGATTGCCGTGCCTTTTCTCTTTGCGATGGAAGCAATATGGCGCGCTATCCCCTGTTCCAAACCTGTGCATCGTTCGCGTTGCTATTGGCTGCTTCAGCCATGGCCAGCGCCTCACCAGTCGATCTGCCTGACGTCACCGTCCAGGCGCACGTTGTCGAGGAAGGCGAGAGCGATCTGCATACGCATACTACGTCCGGCTCGCGCCTGGAGCTGTCGGCGCTGCAAACACCGGCCAGCACCACCAGCCTCAGCGGCGCGGAGGTGCGCGAACGCAACAACCGCAGCGTGCAGGATGCTGTGACGCGCACGCCGGGTATCAGCAGCATCGGCTCGCCCGGCAATGGCGGCACCGCGCTGTCGGCGCGCGGTTTCACTGGCCATGCGGCGACCATGCAGCTGTACGATGGCACCCGTCAGTACGTCGGCGCCGGCACCATGACCTTCCAGCTGGTCGACGCCAACGTCGCCTGGCAGGCATTGCCGGACGTGCGCCTGGGCCTGGAACTGAACAACCTGTTCGACCGCCAGTACGCCACCAGCGCCAGCAGCGACGGCGAGCAGTGGTATCTGGGGGCGCCGCGTTCGTTCTTCGTCACCGCGGATTACAGCTTCTGATGACTCCGCGTTTGCGTATTCAGGCGCTGGCCTGGTCGCCCGATGGCCAGCGTCCGCTGCTCGACGGCATCGACCTGGACGTTGGTGACGGCGAGCTGCTGGGGCTGATCGGCCCCAACGGCAGCGGCAAGACCAGCCTGCTGCGCTGCGCCTATCGCTTCCAGCGGCCGTGCAGCGGCAGCGTCGAGCTGGGCGGCGAGGCGCTGTGGCAACGCCCGCCGCGCTGGAGTGCGCAGCGCGTGGCCGTGGTGCTGCAGGAATTTCCGCAGGACTTCGGCCTGCGTGTGGAGGAGGTGGCGGCCATGGGGCGCACGCCGCACAAGGGCTTGTTCGATGGCGACGATGCCGAGGATCGCCGTCTGATCGACGAGGCGCTGGCACGCGTTGGCCTCGGCGGCCTGGCGCAACAGCCGTTCGCGCGACTGTCCGGTGGCGAGAAACAACGCGCGCTGTTGGCCCGCGCCTTGGTACAGCAGCCGCAGTTGTTGATCCTCGACGAGCCGACCAACCACCTTGACCCGCGTTACCAGCTGGAACTGCTGCGGCAGATCAAGGCGCTGGGCCTGGCGACCCTGGCCAGCTTCCACGACCTCAACCTGGCGGCGGCCTTCTGCGACCGCCTCTGCGTGCTGGATAAGGGACGCCTGGTGGCCGTCGGTACACCCGCTGAGGTGCTCACTGCCGAGTTGCTGCAGCAGGTGTTCGGCCTGCAGGCGCTGGTCGATACCCATCCACTGGCGGGTCATCCGCGTATTACCTGGATCGTTTGATGAAGCGTTTACGCACGGTTGCATCTGTAGGAGCGAGCTCTGCTCGCGAACCTTGGGGAACGACAGAAGCTTCGCGAGCAAAGCTCGCTCCTACTCTCATTGGCGCGATCCTGCTGGCGTTGGCCAGCCCCGCCTGGGCCGTCACCGTCACCAGTTGCGACCGTCAGGTGACCATCGAGCAGCCGCCGCAGCGGGCGGTCAGCCACGACATCACCCTGACCGCCATGCTCCTGGATCTTGGCCTCAGGCAGCGCATGGTCGGCTACAGCGGCATCAGCGGCTGGAAGACCGTCGAGCCGGCCATGCAGGCGCAGCTCGATGGGCTGCCCGAACTGGCCGCACGCTATCCGTCGCTGGAGAATCTGCTCGATGCCGACGCCGACTTCTTCTTCGCCGGCTGGAACTACGGGATGCGCATCGGCGGCGAGGTCACCCCGGCCAGCCTGGCGCGCTTCGGCATTCCGGTGTACGAGCTGAGCGAGTCCTGCGCGCACGTCACGCCTGGCCGCGTCGCCAGCCTGGACGATGTTTACAACGACCTGCGCAACCTCGGCCGCATCTTCGCCGTCGAGGATCGTGCCGAGACCCTGGTACAGGGCATGCAGGCGCGGGTAGCGGCGGTAAGTGCGCAGCTCGGTGAGCAACCGACGCGACCGCGGGTGTTCGTCTACGACAGCGGCGAGGACCTGCCCTTCAGTGCCGGCCGTTTGGGTATGCCGCAGTCGCTGATCGCCGCGGCTGGTGGGCGCAACGTGATGGACGGCGTAGCGGCCAACTGGATGCAGGTGGGCTGGGAGGCCGTGGTCGAGCAGGACCCGGAGCTGATTCTGATCGTCGATTATGGCGAACGCACGGCGGCGCAGAAGCGCGATTTTCTCCTGCAGCACCCGGCGCTGCAGGGCGTCACGGCGATTCGCCAGCAGCGCTTCGTGGTGCTCTCCTATCTCGCCGTCACACCGAGCCTGGACAACGTCGCCGCCATCGAAACCCTGGCTGCCGCGCTGCATCCCGAGGCCTTCGCGCAGTGACGCGTTTTCGCTTGCTGCTGCTCGGCCTGGCGGTATTGCTGGCGCTGTCCTGTGCGCTGTCGCTGGTCTTCGGCGCGGCTCAGGTGCCGCTGGAGCGCGTGCTGGCAATACTCGCTCGGCAGCTGTTCGGCATCGAGCCCGCAGTGGCGGTGAGCGTCGGCCAGGACAGTATCGTCTGGCAACTGCGCGCGCCACGGGTGCTGCTCGGCGCGCTGGTGGGCGCCGGGTTGGCGCTGGTGGGTACGGCGCTGCAGGCGGTAACGCGCAACCCGCTGGCCGACCCGCACCTGCTTGGCGTCAGCTCTGGCGCAGCCTTCGGTGCGGTGCTCGTGGTGCTTTACCTGGGCGAGTTTGCCGGGATGCTCAGCCTGCCGCTGGCGGCCTTCGTCGGCGCCATGGCGAGCATGCTGCTGGTGCTGGCGATTGCCAGTCGCGGTGGTCGGCTGCACAGCGAGCGCCTGCTGCTGGCCGGAGTGGCGGTGTCGTTCGTGATGATGGCGGCGAGCAACCTGTTGCTGTACCTGGGCAACCCGCATGCGGCCAGCTCGGTGCTGTTCTGGATGCTCGGCGGCCTCGGTCTGGCGCGCTGGGAGCTGCTCTGGCTGCCGGCGCTGTGCCTGTTGTTGGCGCTGGTCGTGCTGCTCGGCCTGGGCCGCGCGTTGAACGCGCTGATGGCCGGCGAGCAGAGCGCGGTGAGCCTGGGCCTGGAGCCACGGCGGGTGCGCCTGCTGGTATTCGTGGTGGCCTCGCTGCTCACCGGCGTGCTGGTATCGCTGTCCGGCGCCATCGGTTTCGTCGGGCTGATGCTGCCGCACGTGGCGCGCTTTCTGGTCGGCGCCGAGCACCGTCGCGTGCTGCCGGTGGCGGCGCTGCTGGGGGCGCTGTTCCTGGTCTGGGTCGATGTCGCCGCGCGCACCTGGCTGGCGCCGCAGGATCTGCCCATCGGCATCGTCACCGCCGCCATTGGCGGAGCGTTCTTCGTAGCCCTGCTCAGGCGCCGCTAGTCGCCAGGATCGAACTGCTGCAAGGGCGCAAAGGTCATCTAAGCTAGTCTCCATAACACAGACTCCTGGCCAGGAGGGATGCCCATGCTCGCGCAACTGCCCACCGCACTTCGTGATCTACGACTACCGCTGCGCCTGAAGTTATGGGACGGCAAGCAGATCGACCTTGGGCCCAAACCCAGGGTGACGCTGGTGGTGAAGGATCCCTCGCTGGTCACGCAATTGGCCCATCCCAGCCTGGATGCATTGGGCGCTGCCTATGTCGAGGGACGGGTGGATCTGGAAGGCCCCATCGAGGAGGCCATCGAGGTTGGCGATGCGCTGAGCACGGCGCTGCTCGGGGATGAATCCACACCAGCTGAGCCATACGCCGCCCACGACAAACGCAGCGACGCCGAGGCCATCAGCTACCACTACGACCTGTCCAACGAGTTCTACCGCCTGTGGCTGGACCGCGACATGGTCTACTCCTGCGCCTACTTCGAAACCGGCCAGGAAGACCTGAACCAGGCCCAGCAGGCCAAGCTGCGCCACCTGTGTCGCAAGCTGCGCCTGCAGCCGGGTGACAGGCTGCTCGACGTCGGTTGCGGCTGGGGCGGCCTGGCGCGTTTTGCCGCGCGCGAGTTCGACGTCGAGGTCTACGGCATCACCCTCAGCCAGGCGCAGCTGGAGCTGGGCCTGCAGCGCGTGGCCGAGGAAGGCCTGGAAGGGCGCGTGACCCTGGAGCTGCTGGATTACCGTGACCTGCCGCAGGACGGCCGCTTCGACAAGGTGGTCAGCGTCGGCATGTTCGAGCACGTCGGCCACGCCAATCTACCGCTGTACTGCCAGCGTCTGTTCGGCGCGGTCAAGGCCGGCGGTCTGGTGATGAACCATGGCATCACCTCGCGCTTCACCGACGGCCGTCCGGTCGGTCGTGGCGCCGGTGAGTTCATCGACCGCTACGTGTTCCCGCAAGGTGAGCTGCCGCACTTGGTGACCATCAGCAAGGCGATTAGCGAGGCCGGGCTGGAGATCGTCGATGTCGAGAGCCTGCGTCTGCACTACGCGCGCACCCTGCAGTTGTGGAGCCAGGGTCTGGAGCGACAGTTGCAAGCCGCCGCGCAGTGGGTGCCGGAAAAGTCGCTGCGCATCTGGCGTTTGTACCTGGCTGGCTGCGCCTATGGCTTCCAGCATGGCTGGATGAACCTGCATCAGATCCTGGCGGTGAAGCCGCGCGATGACGGCGGTCATGATCTGCCGTGGACCCGTGCTGACCTGTATTCGTGATGGAGTAACATGCGGCTCGTATTGATCCCGCGAGCCGCCTATGCCCTTGCCGCAACAGCATCGTTACCGCGTACTGCTCACCGTTCTGGTGATTGCCGCCGGCTTGCTGGTGAGCCTGTGGCTGGGCGGGCGTTATGCCGAGCAGCGCGCCTGGGACGAGCGCAGCGTCGAGGCGCGCGGGCAGTTGCAGCTTTATGCCCAATCCATTCGCACCCTGGTCGAACGCTTCAGCTCGGTGCCCGAGGTGCTGGCGCTGGACAGCGACATCCGCAGCCTGCTGCGCGCGCCACATGATCGCCAGTTACGGCTGGCCCTGAACCAGCGCCTGGAGCGCCTCAACGCCGCCGCTGGCTCCACGGTCCTGTACTTGCTAGATGCCCAGGGCGAAACCCTAGTGGCCAGCAACTGGCGCGACTGGAGCAGCTTCGTCGGCAATAACTACGCCTTCCGTCCCTATTTCCAGAATGCGCTGCGCGAAGGTGGTGCCCGTTACTTCGCTGTCGGTGTGACCACCGGCATACCCGGTTACTTCCTGTCCCATGTCGTACGCGACGAGGATGGCAGCTTGATCGGTGTGTTGGTGGTCAAGCTGGAGCTGGAGGAATTGCAGCGCGAATGGGTTGACCAGCCCGGCGTGCTGCTGGTGGCCGACAGTCACCAGGTGGCGATCCTCAGCAATCGTCCGGCCTGGCGTTTCCGTACCTTGCAGGCCCTGGACGACCAGGCGCGCGCCGAGCTGATCGACGTGCGCAAATACGCCGAGCAGGCGCTCAAGCCCTTACCCAGCCGGGTTCATCGCTACATCGACGACGAGACGGCCTGGACGCGTATGGACGGCCCCGATGGGGCGCGCGATTACCTCTGGCAGCGGATGACGTTGCCCGATGAAGGCTGGACGCTGCATCTGCTCAGCGATCCCGGAAACCTGGCCGATGCTCGCCTCAGCTATCGCCTGGCTGCTGCCGGGGTATGGATGACCTTCGCCTTCCTGCTGTTGTTCCTCTTCCAGCGGCGCAAGAACCAGCGTTTGCAGGCCGGCATCCGCGAGCGCCTGGAGCGCGAGGTGGCCCTGCGCACCGCCGAGCTGCGCCAGGCCCAGGAAGGCCTGGTGCATGCCGCCAAGATGGCCGCGCTGGGGCAGATGTCGGCGGCGCTGGCGCACGAGATCAACCAGCCGCTGACCGCCCTGCAGATGCAGCTCGGCAGCCTGCGCCTGCTGCTCGACAGTGGTCGGCCGGAAGCGGTGCGCGATGGTCTGCAGCGTATCGATGGCCTGCTGCAGCGCATGGCGGCGCTGACCGGCCACCTCAAGACCTTTGCCCGCAAGACCCCGGCCGGCCTCAGCGAGCGCCTGTGCCTCGGTGATGTGCTGGAGCAGGCCCTGCAGCTGTTGGCGCCGCGCATGCGCAGCGAGCAGGTGGAGCTGCGTACGCAGATCGACGACGAGGCCGAAGTGCTTGGCGATGCCATCCGTATCGAACAGGTGATTCTCAACCTGCTGCACAACGCCCTCGATGCCATGGCCGAGAGCGAGACGCGCATCCTCCTGGTGCGCATCGCCCGCGAAGACGATGGCTGCCTGCTCAGCGTCGAGGACAGTGGCGGCGGCATTGCCGAGGAAACCCTCGGTCGCGTGTTCGAACCCTTCTTCACCACCAAGCCGGTGGGGCAGGGGCTGGGGCTCGGGCTGGCGGTGTCCTACGGTATCGTGCGCGATCTCGGCGGCACGCTGGAGGCGCACAACGGCGAGCTGGGTGCAGTGTTTACCTTGCGTTTGCCCGCTGCGCCGTAACCCGGATTGCTGCGCGTAGGCCTTGTAGGAGCCCGCTTGCGGGCGATGCTCCGCGCCACAAAGGCCTATCGCCGGCAAGCCGGCTCCTACACGGGGCATATCGGTGGGCCTGGGGTGGGTTGGTGCTCGCTGCGCGGCGCTGCCTGATCGTAGTGTGCGCGGTGCGCACCGGTCGCTCCCCCGGATCGTATTCGTCGGGCTACACTGCCCGCCGTTCTCAAGAGGAGGTGCCATGAGCGCTCAGGTCATAGTGGTCGACGACGAAGCGGCGATTCGCGAGGCGGTACAGCAGTGGCTGGAGCTGTCCGGTTGCGACGTACGTACCTGCGCCAGTGCGGCCGAAGCCTTGGCTTTGGTCGACCGCGACTTCCCCGGCATCGTCGTCAGCGATGTGCGCATGCCCGGCACTGATGGCCTGCAACTGCTCGACAAGCTGCTGCAGATCGACAGCGACCTGCCGGTGATCCTCGTTACTGGCCATGGCGACGTGCCCATGGCGGTGCAGGCACTGCGCCAGGGCGCCTATGACTTCATCGAAAAACCCTTCACCCCCGAGCGCCTGCTCGACAGCGTACGGCGTGCCTTGGACAAGCGCCGCCTGGTCTGCGAGAACCGCCAGCTACGCCAGCAGGTGGCCGACAAGGGCCGCATCGAAAGTCAGTTGATCGGCATTTCGCGGCCCATGGAAAACCTGCGCCGGCAGATCCTCGAATTGGCCGGTACTTCGGTCAACGTCCTGATCCGGGGGGAGACCGGCAGCGGCAAGGAGCGCGTCGCGCGCTGCCTGCACGACTTCAGCGCGCGCGCGCGCAAGGCCTTTGCCGCGCTCAACTGCGCGGCGATTCCCGAGACCATCTTCGAAAGCGAGCTGTTCGGTCACGAGAGCGGCGCCTTCACCGGCGCCCAGGCGCGGCGCATCGGCCGTATCGAGCATGCCGATGGCGGTACCCTGTTTCTCGACGAGGTGGAGAGTCTGCCGCTGGCGCAACAGGTCAAACTGCTGCGCGTGCTGCAGGAAAAGACCCTGGAACGCCTCGGCTCGAACAAGAGCATCCAGGTCGATCTGCGAGTGATCAGTGCGGCCAAGCCGGATCTGCTCGACGAGGTCAAGGCCGGGCGTTTCCGCGAGGACCTGGTGTACCGCCTGAACGTCGCCACCCTGCATATTCCGCCGCTGCGCGAGCGCCGCGAGGACATTCCGCTGCTGTTCGAACATTTCGCCTATGAGGCGGCGCTGCGTCATGGGCGCGAAGCGCCGCCACTGGCGCCGAGCGAACTTGCTCGGTTGCTCGGCCATGACTGGCCGGGCAACGTCCGTGAGCTGATCAACGCCGCCGAGCGCCATGCTCTCGGCCTGTCCAGCCCGCCGCCGGCCGAGCGCTTTGCCGGCCAGGCGCTGGCGCAGCAGATGGAAGCCTTCGAGGCGCAGTGCCTGCACAACGCCTTGCTGCAGTGCCAGGGCAACATCGCCGCGGTGATGGAAATGCTGCAGCTGCCGCGCCGCACCCTCAACGAGAAGATGCAGCGCCATGGCCTGGCGCGTGGTGAATACCTGCCTGGCGGCGAAGAATGAGCACGCGCTGTAGGAGCCGGCTTGCCGGCGATCTTGGGCGGGCTGCTCACCTTGGGATGTTCTGAAAAGACCACCTATCGTCACTCCTGCGAAGTCGGGAACCCTGGTGATTTGTAGATTCTGGGTGCCCGCCTGCGCGGGCATGACGGTTTCCCTTGAGCTGTGGGAGCCCCGCCCCGGGGCGAAGCTTTTATTTCGGGATGGCTGCAATTCGCCGCGAGGCGCGGCTCCTACAGGGCGCGTGACGTGATAAGCGGAATTTTGCCGACCCTGTCACGGATGTAGGCGATTTCCCGCTCAATGACCCATCGGTCTCTATATAAAACCCCTCTATCTCGGGCGTTTTAGGCCCTGGCACGGCATCTGCTATGACAGTCACAGCCGTGCAGCATCTTGCTGACGCGGCGACCATAAAAACGACAAGAGGTCAGCCCATGAACTGCCATGCCCCTCGCGCCATGCCGCATTCGCTGCCGTGCATGGGCCGCCTTCCTACCGCGCCCGCTGCGGCTCTTGTCCGACGCTGTGCCCTGCGCTGCTGATCGCGCAACGTCGACGTCGCCTGTGCGGCGTCGTCTAGAGTGAAACTCTGCATATAGCCAATAACAACGACGGAGATACTTCCATGCGACTGACCAAGAAAATCAGCCTGTTCGCCGCTGCCGCGGCCATCACTGCCAGCACCGCAGTGCTCGCTGCCCCGACTTTCATCAACGTGCTCACCGGCGGTACCAGCGGTGTGTACTACCCGATTGGCGTGGCCCTTTCGCAGCTGTACAGCAATGGCATCGAAGGCTCCAAGACCTCGGTCCAGGCGACCAAGGCGTCGGTGGAAAACCTCAACCTGCTGCAGGCCGGTCGCGGTGAGCTGGCCTTCGCTCTGGGTGACTCGGTCGCCGATGCCTGGAACGGCGTCGAAGACGCCGGCTTCAAAGTGCCGCTGAAGAAGATCCGTGCCATCGCCGGTACCTACCCGAACTACATCCAGATCGTTGCCAACGCTGAATCCGGCATCAAGACTCTGGAAGACCTCAAGGGCAAGCGCATCTCCGTCGGCGCGCCGAAATCCGGCACCGAGCTGAACGCCCGCGCCATCTTCGAAGCCGCTGGCCTGAGCTACCAGGACATGGGCAAGGTCGAGTTCCTGCCCTATGCCGAGTCGGTCGAGCTGATCAAGAACCGTCAGCTGGACGCCACCCTGCAGTCCTCCGGTCTGGGCATGGCGGCCATTCGTGATCTGGCTTCGACCATGAAGATCAGCTTCGTCGCCATTCCGGCCGAAGTGACCGCGAAGATCGACAACGCTGCCTACGAGGCTGCCACCATCCCGGCCGGTACCTATGACGGTCAGGACGCCGATGTGCCCACCGTGGCGATCAACAACATTCTGGTCACCCACGAGGGCGTCTCCGACGAAGTGGCCTACCAAATGACCAAGCTGATGTTCGACAACCTTGACCGCCTGGGCACCGCTCACTCTGCGGCCAAGGACATCAAGCTGGAAAGCGCTACCAAGAACCTGCCGATCCCGCTGCACCCGGGTGCTGAGCGCTTCTACAAGGAAGCCGGCGCGCTGTAATGACGGCTCGGACCGCGGCGAGCCCGCCGCGGTCCGGTCTTCACAGAATCGCGAATAAAACCGGCGCCCGTGGGCGGTAGATTTTGTTGGCGACTCTGTCACCGCAATCGAAGTAGTCATGAGGTTTGCACTCCATGAGTGAACAAAACAACGGCCTGGCCGCCAGCCCGTCCGACTGGCCGAAGGCACTCTTTGCCGTCGCGCTGCTGTTCTCCATCTTCCAGATCGTTACTGCCGCTTTCCATCCGGTATCCACTCAGGTGTTGCGTGCGGTACACGTCGGCTTTCTGCTGTTGCTGGTGTTCATCAGCTTCCCGGCCCTCGGCAAGGGGCGTCCGTGGCAACCGCTGGCCTGGCTGCTGGGCCTGGCTGGCATGGCCACGGCCATCTACCAGTGGTACTTCGAAGCGGACCTGATTCAGCGTTCCGGTGACCTGACCACCAGCGACATGATCGTCGGCCTGACCCTGATCGTGCTGGTGTTCGAAGCTGCGCGCCGCGTCATGGGTATCGCCCTGCCGATCATCTGCGCGCTGTTCCTTGCCTACGGCATGCTCGGCCAGTACCTGCCGGGCGACCTGATGCACCGCGGCTACGGGCTCGACCAGATCGTCAACCAGCTGTCGTTCGGCACCGAAGGTCTGTATGGCACGCCGACCTATGTGTCGGCCACCTACATCTTCCTGTTCATTCTGTTTGGCGCCTTCCTCGAGCAGGCCGGGATGATCAAGCTGTTCACCGACTTCGCCATGGGCCTGTTCGGCCACAAGGTCGGCGGCCCGGCCAAGGTATCGGTCGTGTCCTCGGCACTGATGGGCACCATCACCGGTTCCGGCGTGGCCAACGTGGTCACCACCGGCCAGTTCACCATCCCGCTGATGAAGCGCTTCGGTTACCGCCCGGCCTTCGCTGGTGGCGTCGAGGCGACCTCGTCGATGGGTAGCCAGATCATGCCGCCGATCATGGGCGCCGTGGCCTTCATCATGGCCGAGACCATCAACGTACCCTTCTTCGAAGTGGCCAAAGCCGCGCTGATCCCGGCGCTGCTGTACTTCGGTTCGGTGTTCTGGATGGTTCACCTGGAGGCCAAGCGCGCCAACCTGCGCGGTCTGCCCAAGGACGAATGCCCGAACCCGTGGAAGGCCGTACGTGAACGCTGGTTCCTGCTGATCCCGCTGTTTATCCTCATCTACCTGCTGTTCTCCGGCCGTACTCCGCTGTTCTCCGGTACCGTCGGCCTGGCGCTGACCGCCATGGTCATCCTCGGTTCGGCGATCATCCTGCGGGTCTCGTCGAAGGCCATGCGCTTCGCCTTCTGGATCGCACTTGGCGTGCTCTGCGCCGGCTTCTTCCAGCTGGGTATTGGCGTGGTGTTCGGCGTCATCGCGGCGCTGGTGGCAGTCTGCTGGTTCGTCAAAGGCGGCCGTGAAACCCTGACCCTGTGCCTGCACGCGCTGGTCGAAGGTGCGCGTCATGCCGTACCGGTGGGTATCGCCTGCGCCCTGGTCGGCGTGATCATCGGTGTGGTGTCGCTGACCGGGGTGGCCTCCACCTTCGCCGGCTACATCCTCGCCATTGGCCAGGACAACCTGTTCCTGTCGCTGGTGCTGACCATGCTCACCTGCCTGGTGCTGGGCATGGGTATTCCGACCATCCCCAACTACATCATCACCAGCTCGATCGCTGCCCCGGCCCTGCTGGAACTGGGCGTGCCGCTGATCGTCTCGCACATGTTCGTCTTCTACTTTGGCATCATGGCCGACCTCACCCCACCGGTGGCGCTGGCCTGCTTCGCTGCCGCGCCGATTGCCAAGGAGCGCGGGCTGAAGATCAGTTTCTGGGCCGTGCGTATCGCCGTGGCCGGTTTCGTCGTGCCCTACATGGCGGTGTATTCGCCGGCGCTGATGCTGCAGGGTGACAGTCTGCTGGCAACCGTCTACGTCGGTCTCAAGGCGTTGCTGGCCATCGGCATCTGGGGTGCGGTGTTCACCGGCTTCCTGCAGGCCAAACTGAGCTGGTGGGAACGCATTCTCGGTTTCGCTGCTGGCGCCAGCCTGATCCTGGCCACGCCGATCAGTGACGAAATCGGCTTTGCCCTCAGCGCCATCTTCATCGCTCAGCACTTCTGGCGCGCTCGCCGCGCCGAGGTCGCGACAGCGTGATCGGCCTGTGTCTGGGCTTGGCCGGTGCGGTGTGGGCAGAGCTGCCCACGCCGGCCTTCACCCTGGCCTGGACGCACACCATCGAAAAGATTCGCTGGGAAGAGGATTACCGCGTCACCACCGAGGGGCTGCTGCTCGGTGAGGCGCGGGTCAAGGGTTCCGGTGCCGGCATGGAGATTCCCGACGGCGCCGAACTGCGCAATGGCAGCTGGCACTACCAGCGTCAGCTACCGCCTTTGCAACCCCTGCGAGTCGGGCGTACGCCTGAGGCCGGGGATTACCAACTGTGTTTCAACCAGCGTTGTCGCCCGATGAGCGACTGGCTCGGCCCGCCACAAGCGAGCCAGCCGGCGTTGGAACTCTGGAGCTGCGAGCTGAGCTCCCCCGCGGCTGACGCGGGTTAGGTCGATTATTCGACCCATGCTCCCGATGCCATAAGCGTTGGCTGAAAAGGAAGAGAACCCCCACATGGAGTGAGCCTGTGGGGGTTTTGTTCTTTATGCTGTCTAAGCTTTTTCAGACCATTGCACTGGAGCACCATCATGCGTCGTCACACTCGTTGCGCCTTGTTTCTCACCTTTGCTCTGGCCCCAGTACTGGCTAGCGCCGTAGAGCTGCAGCCCGGTGTCTGGGAGGTCAGCGCGCACAACATGCAAGTTGGCGGTCAGGCCATGCCGGGCATGGATCAGATCCTCGCGCAGCTGCAGAACCTGCCCCCGGCGCAGCGCCAGATGATGGAAGGCATGATGGCCGAGCGCGGTGTGAAACTCGGTGCCGGTGGGGTGCAAATCTGCCTGACCGAAGAGCAGATCAAGTCGCAGGACATTCCCCTGCAGGATCCCAACTCTGGTTGTAACCAGCAGATCACCGAACGCAGCGGCAACCTGTGGAAATTCCGCTTCACCTGCCCGGATGCGCAAGGCGAGGGGGAAACCCGCTTCGTCAGCGACAAGGAGTTCACCACCCAGGTCAAAGGCACCTACAAGGGCCAGCCGAGCAGCATGGAGAGCCAAGCCCGCTGGATGGGGGCGGATTGTGGGGCGCTGAAGCGCTGATGCTCAAAGCCCGTGGCGCCGGCGGATTTCTCCCACCAACTCGGCCCGTTCTTCGAGAAATCGGTTGAACGTCTCGATCAGCTCGGGGTGGTTGATACTCGACAGGTAGTAGTGATCCTCCACATGTGGCAGCTCCGGGTCGAACACCAGGCTGTCGGGCGCCATGCGCATCTGCCGGAGTTGGTGAGCCACGACCTTGGGGTTGAGGTAGACCGCGTCGACGCGGTCACTGGCGGCCATGCGCAGCAACGAGTCGATCTGGTTGGCCTGGATCAGGCGGATTTTTCCGGCGCGAATGTCCGGCAGGTAGGGCCAGGGCGTAAAACCATTCTGTGTGCCGAGCAATTCGATGCGTTGCTGGCCCTGACCGAGGTAACGCGGCTTGACCAGCATGCCGTCGACATAAGGCGCTGCCGGGGCGCTGTAGTGGATGACATGGCCGGCTTTCTGGTCGGCGTTCCATTGCGGGTGATCGGGGAACTTGAGGTCGACCCGGCCAGACAGGAAACCGCCGAGCAGGCGCCTGACCGGCAGCGGCATGTAGACGAAGCGATAGCCATGCTCGGCGGCGAAGGCGTCCAGCAGATCGCGTGCATAGCCACGGTATTCGCCGTTCTCCACATCCGAGTAAGGCTGATAGGGCTGCAGTTCGACACCGACGTGAATCTCCTCCTGTGCCAGAGCGGGCAGGACGAACAGGCAGAGCAGCAGGGCAAAGCACTTGGTCATGGTAGGCGGGTTCTCGCTGACAGCTAACAGCGGCTGGCACCCTAACCATAGCCGCGGCTCAGAGAATCGGCGAGATCAGCCGCGCTACGCGCATGCCCAGTTGCTGCAGGCGGTGCAGGTTGCGCCGGTCGGCGTTGACCAGCTCGCGTGAGCGGCTGAAATCCTCTTCCAGCATGTTTGCCACCTGAGCGTTGAAGCCCTCGTCGAAGGTCAGCAGGCTGGCCTCGAAATTCAGGCGGAAGGAACGGTTGTCCAGGTTGGCGCTGCCCAGCATGCTGACATCGTGGTCGATCAGCAGCGCCTTCTGGTGCAGGAACCCCGGTTGGTAACGGAAGATGCGCACGCCGGCGCGTAGCGCCTCGAAGGCGTAGAGGCTGGAGGCGGCATAGACAATGCGGTGATCGGGGCGTGACGGCAGCAGCAGGCGCACGTCCACGCCGCGCATCACCGCCAGACGCAGCGCGGCGAACAGCGCCTCGTCGGGCACGAAATAGGGGCTGCTCAGCCACACCCGCTCGCGCGCTGCGTGAATCGCTTCGACAAACAGCAGCGAGCAGGTTTCCTGCGGGTCGGCCGGGCCGCTGGCGATCACCTGGCAGAGCAGGCCGGGGTCATCCTGCTTGCTCGGCATCAGTAGCGGCGGCAGCTTCTGGCAGGCCCAGTACCAGTCTTCGGCGAAGGCTTCCTGCAGGCTGGCCACCACGGGGCCGCGCACTTCGACGTGGGTGTCGCGCCAGGGCGCCAGCGGCGGCTTCTGCCCGAGGTATTCGATACCGACGTTGAGCCCGCCGAGAAAGCCGATCTCGCCGTCGACCACGACGATCTTGCGGTGGTTGCGGAAATTCAGCTGAAAGCGATTGAACAGCCCGGAGCGTGTGGGGAAGGCGTGTATCTGCACGCCGCCGCGGCGCAGGCGATCGATGAAGGCGGCGGACAACGAATGGCTGCCGACGCCGTCATACAGCACATGCACCTGTACGCCCGCGGCGGCGCGCTCCAGCAGTACGTCTTGCAGGCGCCGGCCGAGGCGGTCATCGCGGATGATGAAGAACTGCAGCAGGATCACCTGCTGGGCGCTGGCCAGGGCTGCGAAGATGGCGGCGAAGGTGGCTTCGCCGTCGATCAGCAGTTCGACGCGGTTGCCGATCAGGCCGGGCAGATGGGACAGGCGTGGCAGCGCGCGCAGGCGGTCGTAGGCCGGCGACAGGTGCGCCGCCTTGGCTTCCTCGACCCAGGGGCGCCAGTCCTGTTCGGCCATGGCGTGGTGCATTTCCTTGTCGGCCTGGCGCCGCGCCTTGACGTAGGCATCGAAGCGGCTGCGGCCGAACACCAGGTACGGCAGCAGCGTCAGGTAGGGCATGAAGAACAGCGACAGGCCCCAGGCCAGCGCGCCCTGGGCGGTGCGCACGGTCAGCACGGCGTGGATCGCGGCCAGTACGCCAAGGGCGTGGATGGTGGCGATCAGGTACGCGAACAGGTGGGGAATGCCGAAATCCGCAGGCATGCAGGGTCTTCCTTTGCACAGGCTGTGTGCAGCTGACCATGGGGGTTATGCAGCGTTCGCGAGCATCCTGCCATGGCTATCTGGCAAATGGCAGTGTCGGGCAAATTGCCACCTTTCGAGGAATTATTCAGGGCTCTCATGTGTCTGTGAGTCTGAGTGAGCGGAATTCATGTGTTACCCTTTCCGGTTCGACCCGTTTGCAGGTCGTCTTTAATTGGAGGAGGGCATCCGTCCTGTTCACGCTCGTCTAGCGAGTCAAACGCATCAAGGAGCACGCCACGTATGGGAAACGTCCCTTCGCATGACACGTCCCCGCCATCCGCAGCGGAAACCCACGAAGGCATCCCGGCACCGACCGGTGAAGCCAACCTGATCGACACCGATTACGTCATCGGTCAGGACAACATCAAAGGGCAGTTCGTCTTCGCCCTCGACATTCACGGCAAGGTCTTCACCATCTCCGCGCTGGTCGCGGTGATCTTCGTGATCCTCGCCCTGGCCCTGCAGAATCAGATCGAACCGCTGTTCAGTGGTGTGCGCGACTGGCTCACCCACCATATGGCCTGGTTCTTCATCGGCGCCGCCAACATCTTCGTCCTGCTCTGCCTGGGGCTGATCGTCTCGCCACTGGGCAAGGTGCGCCTCGGTGGCAAGGACGCGACCCCCGACTACACCTACATGGGTTGGTTCTCCATGCTGTTCGCCGCCGGTATGGGCATCGGTCTGATGTTCTACGGTGTGTCCGAACCCATGTCGCACTACAGCGCGGCGATGGGCGGGATCACCGTCGGTGAAGATGGCGTGCGCACCGACTGGGCTCCGCTTGGCGGCGCCGCCGGTAATGCCGAGGAGGCCGTGCGCCTGGGCATGGCCGCGACCATCTTCCATTGGGGCCTGCACCCCTGGGCGATCTACGCCATCGTCGCGCTGGCGCTGGCGCTGGCGCTGTTCTCGTTCAACAAGGGCCTGCCACTGTCGATCCGCTCGATCTTCTACCCGATCCTCGGTGAGCGCGTCTGGGGCTGGCCGGGGCATATCGTCGACATTCTCGCGGTATTCGCCACCCTGTTCGGTCTGGTCACTTCGTTGGGGTTGGGCGCGGAGCAGGCGGCGGCGGGTGTGGAATACCTGTTCGGCATCCCGGCCACGGACACCACCAAGGTGCTGCTGATCATCGCCATCACCCTGATTGCCCTGGCCTCGGTGGTCGCCGGCCTCGACAAGGGCGTCAAGCGCCTGTCGGAGATCAACATGGGCCTGGCCATGGCCCTGCTGCTGTTCACCATCATCGCCGGGCCGACCCTGGTGATCTTCACCGACTTCTTCAAGAACCTCGGCGCTTACCTGCAGTACCTGCCGGCGCTGTCCAATCCAGTCGGCCGTGAAGATGCCAACTTCAGCCAGGGCTGGACCGCCTTCTACTGGGCCTGGTGGATCAGCTGGTCGCCGTTCGTCGGCATGTTCATCGCACGGGTCAGCCGTGGTCGCAGTGTGCGTGAGTTCCTCGTCGCCGTGCTGCTGGTGCCGTCGCTGGTGTCGGTGCTGTGGATGACTGCCTTCGGTGGCACCGCTATCAACCAGCTGCTGGTCGATGGTTTCACCGGTGCGCAGGAAGCCGGCCTGGAGCTGAAGCTGTTCAGCATGCTCGGTGAAATGCCGCTGACCGGTATCACCTCGTTCATCGGCATCGTGCTGGTGGTGGTGTTCTTCATCACCTCGTCGGACTCGGGCTCCCTGGTGATCGACACCATCACCGCTGGCGGCAAGGTCAACGCGCCGGTACCGCAGCGCGTGTTCTGGGCCAGCATCGAAGGCGTGATCGCCATCGCCCTGCTGCTCGGTGGCGGCCTGGTGGCGCTGCAGGCCATGGCCGTGTCGACGGGCCTGCCGTTCACCATCGTGCTGCTGGTGGGTTGTATCTCGATCGTCAAAGGCCTGATGAGCGAGCCGCGTTAGGCGGGCTACCCCCGCATCCGGCGCTTGGCGCCACCTTCTCCCAAGGGAGAAGGGCATCGAGGAGAGCGTCGCTGTGTCCCTCTCCCATTTATGGGAGAGGGACAGGGTTGCCGATTAGATAAGGCCGCCAAAGTGGCCTTTCGTAGGAGCCCCGCCCCGGGGCGAAGCTTTTCAATTGCGCATCGCCCTGGTTCGCGGCGGGGCGCCGCTCCTACGCATTCGCAGTGCCGACGCTCAACTGACTGGCATCAGGGTGAGAGGGGGCTTTCAACGCCCGATCATCGCCCCCTGCCACACACAAAAACGCCGCGAACCTGTCAGGGTTCGCGGCGTTTTTGTATCTGGCGGTCGTGCATCAGCACTCGATGATGTTCACCGCCAGGCCGCCACGGGCGGTTTCCTTGTACTTGGTCAGCATGTCGGCGCCGGTTTCGCGCATGGTCTTGATCACCTTGTCCAGGCTGACGTAGTGCGAGCCGTCGCCGTACAGCGCCATGCGTGCGGCGTTGATGGCTTTGACCGAAGCGATGGCGTTGCGCTCGATGCAGGGGATCTGCACCAGGCCGCCGACCGGGTCGCAGGTCAGGCCCAGGTGGTGCTCCATGCCGATTTCGGCGGCGTTCTCGACCTGCTCGGGCGTGCCGCCGAGCACCGCGCACAGTGCGCCGGCGGCCATCGAGCAGGCCACGCCGACTTCACCCTGGCAGCCGACTTCGGCGCCGCTGATCGAGGCGTTTTCCTTGTAGAGGATGCCGATGGCGCCGGCAGTCAGCAGAAAATCGATGATGCCGCGCTCGCTGGCGCCGGAAATGGCGTTGGCGTAGTAGTGCAGCACCGCCGGGATGATGCCGGCGGCGCCGTTGGTCGGCGCGGTGACCACGCGGCCACCGGCGGCGTTCTCCTCGTTCACCGCCAGGGCCCAGAGGTTGACCCAGTCGAGCATGCGCAGCGGGTCTTCCAGGTAGCTGCGCTGGAAGCCGCCCAGCTTGCGCGCCAGGATCGCCGCGCGGCGACGTACCTTGAAGCCGCCCGGCAGAATGCCCTCGGTGCGGCAGCCACGGTCGACGCAGGCCTGCATCACCTTCCAGATTTCCAGCAGGCCGGCGTCGGTTTCTTCGTCGCTGCGCCAGTGACGTTCATTGCGGCGCATCACCTCGGCAATGCCGATGCCGTTCTCGCGCGCCAGGCGCAGCAGGTCTGCGCCACTGCTGAACGGCAGCGGCAGACTGGTGGCGTCCGGGGCGATGACCTTGTGCTTGGAACCGTCGGCGAGGATCGCCTCGCTGACCACGAAGCCGCCGCCCACCGAGTAGTAGGTGGCCTCGTGCACCTGAATGCCGGCGGTGTCGAAGGCGGCGAAGCGCAGGCCATTGGCGTGCAGCGGCAGCGCCTTGCGGAACATCTTCAGGTCGGCCTTCTCGTCGAATGCGACGGCGTGCTTGCCGGCCAGGACGATGCGCTTGTCGCGGCGGATGGCCTCGATGTAGCCGGGCACCTGATCCACGTCGACGGTGTCCGGCTCGTAGCCGCTGAGGCCGAGCAGCACCGCCTTGTCACTGCCGTGGCCCTTGCCAGTGGCGCCCAGCGAGCCATACAGCTCGGCGGCGACACGGGTCACCTGCGGCATGTGGCCGTGGTTTTCCAGGGCGTGGGTGAACAGCGCGGCCGCGCGCATCGGGCCGACGGTGTGGGAGCTGGAAGGGCCGATACCGACTTTGAATAGGTCGAAAACGCTGATAGCCATGGCGAGATTCTTCTTCTGTGGGCATCGCTGAAAACCGGGTTTTCAGCGATGCCTGTATGTGGGTGAACCACGCGCCCGGTTCAGCGCGTGTGGATATCTCTATCTAAGGCCGGCCATATCATTATGTATACTGATTTATTTTTAACCTATTCGTTAGCGACCCTTAACTATTGAGATCGCGCCATGGACATCACCCGCCTGCGCACCCTGCGTGAACTGGCCCGCTGCCGCACCATGGCGGCCGCCGCCGAGTCGCTGCACCTGACGCCTTCGGCGGTTTCGCAGCAGGTGTCCCAGCTCGAGCGTGAGGCGGACATGGCGCTGATCGAACGGCGCGGGCGCGGCGTGGTGCTGACCCCGGCCGGCGAGCGCCTGGTGGCGCATGCCGAACGCATCCTCATGGTGCTCGACGAAGCGCGCTCGGAGCTGGCGCTGCTGCGCGGGGAAATCGCCGGTGAATTGCGCGTGGCAGCCTTCCCCTCGATCGCCGTGGCGGTGATAGCGGAAACCGTGCGCGCGCTGCGCAGCGCTTACCCGCGGCTGAACGTGGTGGTGCTGGAGCTGGAGCCGCAGGAAAGCCTCAGCGCTCTCGGCGCCTGGCAGATCGATGTGGCGGTGATCGACGACCTGGCCGTGCAGCCCGACGAGAACCGCGAGAACTACGCGCTGATTCCCCTGACCCAGGACCTGCTGCACGTGCTGCTGCCGATTGATCACGCGCTGGCCAGGCGCGACAGCCTGACTATCGCCGAGCTGCGCGACGAAGCCTGGGCGCTGGACTCCACCGGCAGCTCGTTCGGCGAATTCATCACCAACCTGTGCCGCCGCTCGGGCTACGCGCCGCGCATCAACGCCCACTGCGCCGGCTTCGAGATGGTCGCGGCCATGGTCGCCTCGGGCAACTCCATCTCCATCGTCTCCGGCCTGCGCCTGGTGCGACCGCTACCCGGCGTCACCGCTGTGCCGCTGTTGCCGGCTATCCAGCGCGGCGTCTTTCTCGCCTACCGCAAGGGCGAGCGCGATCACCCGGCAGTGAACGTGTTTCTCGACGAGGCGGTATACACCGCCGACAAAGTCCTCGGCTAGCGCCATCTCGCCGTGTGCCGATGGTGCCCACGCTCTGCGTGGGCACCTGCGTTCGAGACGCTCTGCGTCGGCGGACGCTGCCAGAATCGCAACGGACGCAGAGCGTCCTGGGCTGCGTTGCCACGCGGAGCGTGGGAACGATCAACGGCTGGGCAGCAGTCCGCTTTAGCCGCAATGTTTTGGCTCTTTATGCCGATGGTACCCACGCTCTGCGTGGGCACCTCCTTTCGAGACGCTCTGCGTCGGCGGACTCTGCCTGAACCGCGACGGGACGCAGAGCGTCCTGGGCTGCGTTGCCACGCGGAGCGTGGGAACGATCAACCGACTTCTACTCAGCGGGCGCGAGAGGCTCTTGAGCCGCTTGAGCCTCCAGCTTCGCCCTGTCAGCCTTACTGACGTACTTGGGTTTGTTGCTTTTGGGCGCGAGCTTGGCATTGGCCTTCTTGGCGTGGGCTTCGAGCAGTTGTTTGATCTTTTTGCGGCGGTTCATGGGCGTGTGCTTGTGTCGTTCTGATTCGAGAGTACCCACGCGTTGTGCGGGTAGTCGGGGTTCAGCTCCAGAGCGCGCTGATCAGTGTACGCCCCGAATAATGCCTCGCCACTTGAGCCTGCAGCAGTTCGCCACAGGCCAGCGCGTCGGTCAGTGCATGGTGTGCCGAGTACAGCGGCAGGCCGTAGCGCAGGCGGCTGTCGGCCAGGCGGATGGAAATGGGCTCGCGGCCGCGCAAGCGGTTCCACCAGCTTACGGTGCGCTTGGGGTGCAGGCGGGCTTCCAGCTCCATGGTGTCGATGATGGGGAAAATCAGCCCTTCACCCAGGTGCTGGCGCACGGCCTGGTCGAGGAAGCTGCGTTCGATATTGCGGTAGTGCACGACCACCACCTTGCCGGCCAGGGCTTCCAGCAGCTCTTCGAGCACGCTGGCCAGGCGTGGGGCGTGGCGGATGTCGCTGTGGGTGATGTGGTGGAAGGTGACTGATTCGGCACTCAACTCGCTGGTGGGTTTGACCACCCAATAACGGGCTTCTGCGCAGCGGATACGCTGCAGGCTCAGTGGCACCAGGCCCAGGCTGACGATGGCGTGCTTACGCGGGTCGAGGCCGGTGGTTTCCACGTCCAGCGCCACCAGCGGGACATCCTCCAGTGGCGTATCAGCCGCGACGCAGCCGGCGCCGTAGAAGGCGCGTAGGCGCGGGTCGCGGCTGCTGTCGGCGAGGCTGGCGAACAGTTGCGGCCAGTCCTGGGCCGCGCGCTCGCTCATCGCGGACGGCCCGCCGGTTGTGCCGGGTAGCGAAAACGCAGGAATTTCTGCGCGTTGCTGATCACCTGGAAGGCTTCCTTGAGGTGCTGGCGTTCGCTGGCGCTGAACTGCTCCGGCTCGATGTAGTTGCTCGGCGCGTTGCCGGCCTCGACTTCGCGCGCCTGGTGGCGTACACGCACCAGGCTGAGGAACTCGAAGGCGTAGCGCAGGTGCTCCAGCGCTTCCTTGGGCAGCAGCTTGGTGGCGGCGATGGCGTCGAGGCGATCCAGCGAGTTCTGTGCCTTGGAACCACAGGCCAGGGCGTGCACGCGGATCAGGTCGGTAAGCGGCGCGGTGCCACGGCCCTTGAGGTTGATGATGTTGCGGTGGCGGCCGTCGGTTTCCATCACGAAGGTGCGGAAGAAGCCCAGTGGCGGCGTGCGGTTGAGCGCGTTACGTGCCAGCGCGGCGAGGAAGGCAGGGCTGGCGCTGGCTTTTGCGGCGAGCAGGTCCTTGAGGTTCTCCACCAGCTCGGTTTCGCCATAGAGGCCGTCGAGGTCGAAGAAGATGCTGGCGTTGAGCAGGGTTTCCGGGTTGGGCCGCTCGATCCATTCGCTGAAGTACTGCCGCCACACCTTCAGCGGCTGCCGCCATTTGGGGTTGGTGGCCATGATGCCGCCCTTGCAGTAGCTGTAGCCGCAGGCGGCCAGGCCGTCGCTGACGAACTGCGCCAGTTCGGCGAAGTAGGCGTCGTGTTCGTCCGCATCGAAGCTATCGTCGAGCACCAGGGCGTTGTCCTGGTCGGTGAGCAGCAGTTGCTCGTCGCGGGCCATGGAGCCGGCGACCATGAAGCAGTAGGGCACTGGCGGCGGGCCGAGTTTCTGTTCGGCCAGCTCCAGCAGGCGCTGGCTGAAGGCGCGGCCGATGCCGCTCATGGCGCTGCCGACCATGTGTGCGCTGGCATCGTCGGCGACCATGCGTACGAAGGTGGCGTGCAGGTCCGGCAGCAGGCTCTTGAGCCCCTCCACCGAGGTCTTGTTGAAGATGCCGTTGACCAGATACAGGCTGCTGCGTGACTCGTAGCGGATGATGTCGGCCAGCGCCACCACGCCCACCGGGCGGCGGCGATGCAGCACCGGCAGGTGGTGGATGTTGTTGCGCAGCATGCACAGCATGGCCTCGAACACCGAGTCGTCGGCCTGCAGGGTGATCGGGTTGGGCGTCATGATCTGGCTGACCGGTGTGTCGCTGGGCAGGCCGGCGGCGACCACGCGGGTGCGCAGGTCGCGGTCGGTGAGGATGCCGGCCATTACCTGGTTCTGCTGCTCGGCGACGTCCACCTGGTGCGGGTCGGGCCAGCGCGTGCCGGGGTCGACGACGATCACCGAGGACACGCTGTGTTCGGTCATCACCTGCGCCACCTGCTGGATCGGCGTATCCAGCGGCACGCTGATCGCACTGCGCGAGATCAGCTTGCGCACCTTGATCTTCATCAGCTCGCTGGCCTTGCCGTGGCTGTCTTCCAGGGCGGACTTGAGGCGCGACTGACCTTCGGCCTCGACGAAGTCGGCGAAGCTGTCGAACTGCTCGCAGAGCTGATGGAACAGCGCGCCGGGGATGAAGTAGATCAGGCTGTCTTCGATCGCGGTGGCACCCAGGCGTACCTTGTTGCCGCGCAGCAGGCCGGCCTGACCGAAGATGTCACCCTCGCTGAGGCGGTTGTGCAGTTCGCCGCCACGCCGGTGGATTTCCACCGCGCCGCTGCGCACGTAATGCAGCTCGTGGATCGGCGCACCGACGGCGAGGATTTCGCTACCGGCCTTGAAGTAGCCCACCTGCACCTGGCGGGCGATCTCGTCGAGAGTTTGTTCCGGCAGGTTGTCGAAGGGGGCGTAGCGATTCAGGTGGTCGCGGATCTCGATCAGTTCGATCTGCATGCGGGCCTTTAGACGATGGTCGATGGCTCTCCACCATAGCGGTTACCACGGTATCAGCGCAAAACCGGATGGCCAGCAAGTCTGTACAGGAGCCGTCTGCCATGCCTCAGCTCCAGCGGCTCTGAGCCACCGCATCGTGGGCGTGCAGGCTTTCTGCGTGTACGACCTTGAGGCGGAACGCGCTGGCTTGCGGCAATTGGCGCAGGGTGCGGTGCAGACGGCGTGCGGCATCTTCGCAGAACATCAGGTTCTGCCCGTTGGCCAGGGCGAAGGCCTGTTCGTCGGCGCGCTTCACCGCGGTCTGTACCGGCGTGCCGAGGGCCTGCTCGGCACTGTCGATCAACGCCAGTACGGGCAGTTCGACGCAGCCCGGTGCCAGGCGCAGTTGTAGGGTCGCCGTACTGCGCTGACTGTGCGGGGTGGCGACGATGCCCTGGGTCGAGCCGAGCCAGTCGAGCACGCTGGAGTAATCCACCTGCTGGTCGGGAAAGTCCCAGGCGAAGCGTTGCTGGATCAGCTGCCGTGCCAGCGCCGCCGAGCAGGGGCAGGTGGACGAGTAGGCGACCTCGACCTGCAATTCGATGGTCACGCCGCGACCGTCCTGCCTGGCGTGCAGTTCGAAGGGGTAGCCTTTCCAGCCAGTGAGTGGACTGACCAGCGCCGAACGTTTGAGTGGTAGCTCGCCGCGTAGGGTCAGGGTGGCGCTGTCGGAGAGCGCCTGATGGCTGCTCAGGCAGTCGTCCAGCACCTGCAGCACCGCCGGCACGTTCAATGGCTGATGCACCAGGCGCTGCGCCGCCAGGTACAGGCGCGACATATGGATGCCGCGCGCGCCGGCATCGTCGAGGCTCACGCCGATATCGACGCTGGCGGTCACGGCGGCGTCCGCCAGGCGAATGGGCAGGGCGATGCCGGCCATACCGACCCAGTCCAGCGGTAGGTCGTGGTGGGTGGCTTGGGCGGCAATATCCGGCAGGGGCTGTTCGTTCATCGCAAATCCATGGGTTGTTTTCAGAATTAAATGTTATGTTATAACAATTAAAGCAAGCCAGCCGATTTGCCATGACCCAGACCGCGACCACCGAAGCCGAACTGCTGGCCCAGCCAGCCGACGACTACATGAACGACGCCCAGCAGCAGTTCTTCCGCGAGCTGCTGCTGACCCAGCGTGCCGAGTTGCAGGTGCGCATCGATGAGGAATTCACCGAGCTGCGCCAACCCGATACCAGCAGCGACGTCGCCGACATCGGTGCCGCCGAGGAGCAGCGCCAATGGCAGCTGCGCCTGCTGGAGCGGGAAAAGAAGCTGCTGGACAAGATCGACCAGGCGCTCGAACGCCTGGCGCGTGGCGAATATGGCTGGTGCCCAGGGTCTGCCCCCCGTTTCGGCGCGAGCCGCGTTGCTGCGCCAAATGGCGCCATGGCCGGGCGGCGTTCCGCAGGCGCGGGACGCAGGGAATGGTGGTCCCTTGCCAAGTCCCGCAACGCCGCATGGCGCCATTTGCCGCGCAACCCGAAGGGCCGGGCCAGTTTTTGCGCGGTGCGTTGTTGCTCGACGGCTCATTTGGAGCACCAAACTTCGCGTCTCGCGCCTAGCCCCGCGCAAAAACTGGCGCCGGCGCGGCCACGACGAAACGGGGGGCAGACCCTCAATCGGCGAACCCATTGGCCTCAAGCGCCTGCTGCTGCGCCCTACCGCGACCCTGTGCATCGAAGCCAAGGAGCGTCAGGAACAGCGCGAAAAACATCAGCGTGACCGTGACTGAACGAGGAACACCCCATGAATCAGCGTCTACCCGTTACCGTGCTGTCCGGCTTTCTTGGCGCCGGCAAGAGCACCCTGCTCAACCATGTGCTGAAGAACCGTGAAGGCCGCAAGGTCGCCGTGATCGTCAACGACATGAGTGAGATCAATATCGACGGCGCCACCGTCCAGCAGGACGTCAGCCTCAACCGCGCCGAAGAGAAGCTGGTGGAGATGAGCAACGGCTGCATCTGCTGCACCCTGCGTGAAGACCTGCTCGACGAGGTCAGCCGCCTGGCCAGCGAAGGCCGCTTCGACTACCTGCTGATCGAATCCACCGGCATCAGCGAGCCGCTGCCGGTAGCCGAGACCTTCACCTTCCGCGACGAGCAGGGGCGCAGCCTGTCCGACCTGGCGCGGCTGGATACGATGGTCACGGTGGTCGACGGGGTGAACTTCCTGCGCGATTTCCATGAGGCCGACAGCCTGGCCAGCCGGGGCGAAACCCTCGGCGAGGAGGACGAACGCTCGATCACCGACCTGCTGATCGAGCAAGTGGAGTTCGCCGACGTCATCCTGATCAGCAAGATCGACCTGATCAGCCAGGCCGAGCGCGAGGAGTTGATGGCCATCCTCCGTGGGCTCAACACCCACGCCGACATTCAGGCCATGAGCATGGGCCAGATCGCCCTGGACAAGATCCTCGACACCGGCCGCTTCGACTTCGACCGCGCCTCGCAGGCGCCGGGTTGGCTCAAGGAGCTGCGCGGCGAGCACGTGCCGGAAACCGAGGAATACGGCATCGCCTCCAGCGCTTACCGCGCGCGCCGGCCGTTCCATCCGCAGCGCTTCTTCGATTTCCTCTCGCAGGAATGGCGCAACGGCCGACTGCTGCGCTCCAAGGGCTTCTTCTGGCTGGCCAGCAAGTACCAGGAAGCCGGCAGCTGGTCGCAGGCCGGCGGCCTGATGCGCCACGGCCTGGCCGGGCGCTGGTGGCGCTTCGTGGCCAAGCAGCACTGGCCGCAGGACGAGGAAGGTCTGCAGACGATCATGAAGCACTGGAGCGCCGAAGTCGGCGATTGCCGTCAGGAGCTGGTATTCATTGGCCAGAACATCGACTTCCCGCAGTTGGTGCGTGAGCTGGACGACTGCCTGCTGACCGATGAGGAAATGGCCGGCGGCCCGGAGGCCTGGTGCCTGCTCGCTGACCCCTTCGGTGCATGGCAGCAGGAGGCCGCCTGATGTTCGCCCTGCAGTTGCCGAACCTGTCCCGGCAGGTGCTGGGCGAGGATATCCAGGTGCTCAGCGAGGTGCTGCATGACGGCGTCAATCTGGCCGTCTGGCAGCGCCGCCTGCCGGCGCAGATCGCCGACTTCGCCGAGGCGCTGCTGGCGCAGAACGAGCCGCTGGCGCAGTCCATCACCCTGGAGCTGTCGCGTGTGGACAGCGAACCGAACCTGACCGGCCTGGTGGCGCAGTATGCCGATCTGCCGGGTCAGGCGGCCTTTCTCGCCGACGTGGCCTGGCTGGTGCGGGCTTACGCCTGCCTGCTCGACGCCCGGCGCATAGGCCTGCGCCTGCGCGCGCTGGACAAGGCCATGTGCCCGCGTTTTCACGTCGACCACGTGCCGTTGCGGCTGATCACCAGCTATGCCGGGGTTGGCAGCGAGTGGCTGGAGGAGGGCGCGATGCCGCGCAGCAAGCTCGGTCAGCCGGGCGCAGAGCCGCAGGACGAGGCGTTGATCCAGCATCTCGATGCCGGCCATGTGGCGCTGGCCAAGGGCGAGAAATGGCACGGCAACGAGGGACGCGGGCTGATCCACCGCTCGCCGCAGCCACCGGCGGGCGAGCGGCGCCTGTTGTTGACCCTGGATTGGTTGGCCTGAATATCGCCCGCTGACGACGGCAGGAGCCCCGCCTCGGGGCGAAGCGATCGTGGTTGTTCAGGAAACCTGCGGCGTGATCACTGTTCGCCGCGAGGCGCGGCTCCTACGAGAAATGATCCACTGCAATGGGGCATAACAAAAAAATAGGCCGGAGCGACTGCCCCGGCCTTAAGCACCAAGAGATCATGCCGACGCGTGACTCGGCATGAGGGTTACGTGAGGTACCCGAGGTCATTAAGCGCCTGTTGGGTGAAAGTTTGATGTCAGCGTTTCCGCGTAGGGCGGGTGCAACCCGCCAAGCAGGGAGTGGCGGGTTGCACCCGCCCTACAACACTCGGCTCAGGGCTTGATCCACTGGCCCTGATACTGCGTCTTGCAGGCCGGCTCCAGGTACAACGCGTCGCTGGCCACGCCGTAGTAGTGGATGTCCTGCTGGTACAGGCCGCTGCCGGCGCGCGCATTCTGGCAAACGCCATGGGCACCCTTGGGGCACTGCGCGACGAACTCCACCTCGACCGTCTGGCCTTGCAACTGCGGCTGGCAGAAGCCCTCGCGAAACAGCGTGGCGGGGATGTTGCGATTCTCCTGGCAGACCTTCACGTCCAGGCGTTCGGCCTGGCTATGCACCACGCAGGCTTCGGCCAGGGCCAGGCCCGGCAGCAGGGAAAACAGCAACAGCCATGCACGCATCGTTTCGACTCCCGAAAAACTGCCGGCGAATCTAACATGCTGCTTAATCGCAGTCTGTGCTGGTACTTGTCTGGCGAACCACCGAACATACATTCATGCTCAGTCAAATCCCTACCCACCTCATTGCCGGCCCGCTCGGTGCCGGCAAGACCACGTTGATCCGTCACCTGCTGGCGCAGAAACCGGCGGGCGAGCGCTGGGCGGTGCTGATCAACGAATTCGGCCAGATCGGTCTGGACGCCGCCTTGCTCGAGCAGGGCGACGACGGCATCGCCCTGGCCGAAGTGGCAGGTGGTTGCCTGTGCTGCGTCAATGGCGCGCCGTTTCAGGTTGGCCTCGGGCGCCTGCTGCGCAAGGCCAGGCCCGACCGCCTGCTGATCGAGCCGTCCGGCCTGGGGCATCCGGCGCAGGTGCTGGCGCAATTGCGCCAGCCGCCCTGGCTCGGTGTGTTGGCCGTGCAACCGGCACTGCTGGTGCTGGATGCTGCCGCGCTGGCTAGCGGTCAGCCGCTGCCGGACGTGCAGCGTCAGGCGCTGGCTGAGGCCGGCTTGCTGCTGTTGAACAAGAGCGAAGGCTTGGACGCCGAGGCGCGAGCGCGGATTGCTACCGATCTGCCATCCGTGCCGCTGCACTGGACCGCGCAGGGCCGGCTCGACCTGGCCCTGTTGCCGAGGCTGGCGGCGCAGGCCTCGCCCATCGGGGTGAGCGCCGAGTTACCCACAGCTGCACCCGGCCTGGCGCAGATCTGGCGCAACGCCGCCGAGCCTGTCTGCCAGGTGCAGGATCAGGTCGAAGGCTGGAGTATCGGCTGGCGCTGGCACCCGAGCCAGCGTTTCGACCTCGAGCAGGTCAGCCGCTGGCTGCAAAGCCTGGGTTGGCGCAGGGCCAAGGCCGTGCTGCATGGTGCCGCCGGCTGGCACTCGTTGAATGCCTTGCAGGGGCAAGCGTTGGCGGCCTGGAGTCCGAGCGAATGGCGCAGGGACTCACGGTTGGAGCTGATCTTCGATCAGGCACAGAGCGTCGACGTGCTGACTACCTCCTTCGCCACCTGTCGAATCCGGGCGACAGACTGCTAAACTCGCCGCGCTTTCGTCGCTGTGGATAACCTCAATGCAACTGCTGCCCTGGTCTCACGACACCTCTGCCGGCTTCACCCTGCGCGGCTGGCACACGCCGCCGTCGGGCAAGCCGCTGCTGCATTTCCTGCACGGCAATGGCTATTGCGGGCGTGTCTACACGCCGATGCTGGCGCTGCTGGCCGAGGACTTCGACCTCTGGCTGTGCGATGTGCAGGGCCATGGTGACAGCGACCATGGCGGCCGCTTTCACGGCTGGAACCGCAACGCTGAGCTGGCGGTGGAGGCCTTCGATACCCTGCGAGGACCGTTCGGCGACGTGCCGCGCTTCGCCCTTGGTCACAGCTTCGGCGGTGTGCTCACCAGCCTGATCCTGGCGCGTCATCCCGAGCTGTTCCGCCGTGCCGTGCTGCTCGATCCAGTGCTATTTAGCCCAGCGATGATCGGGGTGATGGCATTGTCCGACGTGGTCGGCCTGGCGCAGCGCACCGGCATGGCGAAGAAGGCGCAGAAGCGCCGCCGGCAATGGCCGGATCGTGCCAGCGCGCACGCCGCACTGCATGGTCGTGGCATGTTCCGTGGCTGGGACGAGGCGGCATTCGACGCCTATATCGAGCATGCGCTGAAGGAGGTCGAGGGCGGTGTCGAACTCAAGTGTCGACCCAGCCGCGAGGCGGATATTTTCGGTTCCTTCCCGCGGCGCCTGTGGCCTTCGCTGGCCAAGGTGACGACGCCGACCGAAGTGATTCACGGCTCACGCACCTATCCCTTCGTTGCCAAGTCCGTGGCGCGCTGGTGCGCGAGCAACCCCCATGTGCGCAGTCAGGTGGTGCCGGGTGGGCACTGCTTCATGCAGGAGCAACCGGCAGACAGCGCCGAGCGCGTGGCTGACTTTCTGCTGCAGCGCAGCTGATAGATCTCTACATCATGTAGGAGCCGGCTTGCCGGCGATCAAGTAGCGCAATATCACCGGCAAGCCGGCTCCTACGATTGAGGCTGCACGCTGCTCTACTGCGCCTTGCGCCGCCAGTCTTCCAGGCGGATGACGTTGCCTGGCTGCTGCACCGCAACCGGCTCGGGTTGCGGCTCCAGTATCGGATGGGGCTGCAGTTCGATGCGGCCGAGATGCGGGCCGAACATGCTGATATGCCCGCGCAGTCGTTGCTCGCCGGTGACGGTGAACTCGAAGTCATAGAGTCGCGCCAGGCGCCGGTGGCCCTTGCCGTCGCGCTGGATGGCCAGGCGGCGCAGCGCCACGGCACCGTCGAGCAACTCCACGTCGAGCTTGGCGCAGTGCTGCTTGGCGAACGCCAGTGCACGCTCGCGAATACCATGGCCGCGCCACAGCCAGGCGCAGACGGCAGCGAACAGCATCAGCAGGAAGACATCGAACAGGTTGATCATGACGACTCCAGATCCGGGAGACAGAGCTTAGCCTATCCGCCAAGTAGTTCTCAGGGTCGCTCTTGCTCTCGTATTTGCCCTAGGGTCTGTTGCCGTTTCGTCGCGGCCGTGCGCGAAACGGCAACAGACCCTAGATTAGCGTTCGCGCACTCAATAGGAAAAGGACGTCACCATGCATTGCCCCGCCTGCCGTACGACTCGCCTGCAACCAGCAAAACTCGAAGATGGCCTGCTTGGCCATGGCAGTGCACAGTGCCAAGGCACACTGGTCAGCCTGCTGCACTACCGCGACTGGGCCGAGCGCCAGCCAGCACACGAGACATCAGTTGAGCTGGCCGCCGAGGCCGAAGCGGGCGAAACCAGTCATGCCCTGAGTTGCCCCAAGTGCGCCAAGCTGATGAGCAAGTTTCAGTTCAGCGGCACCCGTGCCAACCGTCTCGACCTATGCGGTACTTGCGACGAAGCCTGGCTGGACAGTGGCGAATGGCAATTGCTCAAGGATCATCCGCAGCGTCGCGAACTGCTGTTCTACATCGGTCACGATTGAGGGTCGTTCTTCTCCTCGCTCAACGCCCGATAACGCTGCTGCAGCTCTTCACGAATCTGCCGGCGCTGTTTGGCCTGGCGCTGACGGCGCAGGCCGTCGGGTGTGTCCGGGTGCAGTTCGGGCACCACTGCCGGGCGACCCTGCTCGTCCATCGCCACCATGGTGAAGAAGCTGCTGTTGGTATGGCGTACCGAGCGTTCGCGGATGTTCTCGGTGATCACCTTGATGCCGACTTCCATGGAGGTGCGACCGCAATAGTTGACCGAGGCGAGGAAGGTGACCATTTCGCCGACATGCACCGGCTCGCGAAAGATCACCTGATCCACCGACAGCGTCACCACATAGCGCCCTGCGTAGCGGCTGGCGCAGGCGTAGGCGACTTCGTCCATGTATTTAAGCAGGGTGCCGCCGTGGACGTTGCCCGAGAAGTTGGCCATGTCCGGGGTCATCAGTACGGTCATCGTGAGTTGTGCGGTTCCGGCTTCCATGGTGACTCCGAAATTGGGAGGCTGTGCGCTGCCGCGCTGTGCGTCGCCCGGCTAATATGGGGTTTTGCTTGGTTAGGATGCCAGATGATGCCCTTGCGCCACATTCCCCTTATGTTGCTTGGCCTGCTCGCGCTGCCGGCACTGGCAGAACAAACGTGCGATACACCGGCGCAGTGCAACCAGGAGGGCACGGCCGCCTATCAGGCCGGTCGTTTCGAGGCGGCCATCGAGTCCTTCGAACGTCAGCTGCGTCGCGTCGAGAACGAAGATGAAGCTGGGATCGAGCTCGCCGTTAACAATCTGATGCTGGCCAACCTGCGCGCCGATGACGCCGGCATGGCCCGCGCCTGGCTGCAGTTGGCACTGGACACCAATCTTTATGGTTCGGCAACGCGGCACAACCTGATCAAGGTTACCCAGGCGCTGGATTACCCGGCACTGAGTGCCAGCCCGGTAGGCCGCTACCTGCGCTACAGCGGCCAGGCGGTGTGGAGCGAACTGCAGATCAGCGAGATTCCTGGCGGTGGTTATCACGTCAGCTTTGCGCCGTTGCGCGCGGGGGCGCGGGTCGAGGAGTACGGCCCGGCGGCTGTCGGTGGGCTTGAGGGCAAGCTGGTCGGCGACGCTGTGCAGATGCGCCTGGAGGATGCCGCGCTGAATGCCGGTTGCGCGGTGAGTCTGTTGCGCGAGGGAATCTCGCTGCGCGTGCTGGAAGTGTTCGCCGATGGCTGCCAGGACTATGGCGGCATGGGCATCAGCGTGGCGGGCGACTACATCAAGGTCGATGCGCAGGTGCGTCCGTGAGCCGACGGGCCGGCCTGCTGGGTGCTGTGATTCTGGTGCTGGCGCTGCTGGTCGGTGGCAGCGCCTGGCTGCGTGATGAGCCGCCTGGCGCCCAGGTGCAGGACTGGCAGCAGCAGGTGCAGGCGGCGACCGGCGAAAGCCGCGCGTACCTTTTCCTCAACGGGATCGATGCGCCTTTCGATGAGCAGCCCGAGGCACTGGGTAAGGCCCGTCTGCAGCACTACGAGCGCTGGTACGCCGGGCGCGGCGTGACCGATAGCGATTATTCGGGGCCGACCGTTGCCAGCCTGTCGTTGCCAGAAGGGCGACTGTTCTGCCGAATCGAGGCGCTCGGCTGCTTCGACAGCCTGCTGGCACAGGCCGACCTGGGCAGCCGTATCGCCCCCGATTGGTTCGCTCTGCAGCGGCGCTACTGGGATTTTCTCAACATGGACGACTACCGCACGCTGACCTCGGTGAGTGTCGCCGAGCCGGTACCGCGACTCACTTATGTGTACGCGGGCCAGCAGGTGCTCAATCTACTGATGCTGCAAATGGCCCGTGATGGTCAGGGTGATGTGGCACAGGGAGGGCTGCGCGAGGAGCTCAGGCTACTGCGCCAGCAACTGGCGCGTGCGGACAACCTGGTGCTGAAGATGCTGCTGGGCGTGTTGGTCAACCGCAATCTGGAATGGCAGGTCCGCCTGTATCGCCAGGGGCTGATCCCGCGCCCGTCGGTTCCGAAGCCGTTCAGCGTGGACGAGCGCTCGCTGCTCAAGCCCATGCAGCGCGAGTTCTACGGTATCGCGCAGATGTATGCGCAACTGCCGGAGAGCGTCTCCGGCCGGGAATACCTTGGCCTGCAGCTGTTCTTCCGCCCGCAGATGACCATCAACGCCAGCCTGGCGCCGTATGCGCGGGCTGTGCAGTTGTCGCAGCTGGAGCCAGAGGCGTTTGCCGCAGCGATGCAGGAGCCGGCTCCCGGGCCGGCCTCGGTTGGCGGCATACGCAACCGGGCCGGCAATATCCTGCTGACCGTTGCCGGCCCTGACATGCGCCGGTATGCCGGGCGTTTGCACGACCTGGAGGCCAAGCGCCGTTTGCTGGCCGTGGTGGTGAGCCTGCCTCCGGGGCCTTTCGATGCCGAGCAGCTGGCCAACATGCCGGATGCCCGCAACCCCTACCATCCGACACAGCTGGCCGAGCCCGATGGACGCGGCCAGCTGTGTTTCGACGGCCCGCACGAGGCGGGATTCAATGGGCGTTGCATGCCGCTGTAGATAAGGGTGTGCGGCAGGGCTCGCCGCCAACTCATCGTCCGCGACGATCAGGCGTGGGTCAGGTACCAGCGCCAGTCCTGCTCGCCCACTTCGCCCATGAACTGGCGGAACTCGGCCCATTTGATCGCCAGGAATACCTTGAGAAAATCCTCGCCCAGCGCTTCGCGCGCCCAGCTCGAACCTTCCAGGTTGCGCAGGGCGGTGAGCCAGTCGGTGGGCAGGGTTTCGCGCGCCTGCTCGTAGCCGTTGCCGACGATGGCCTGACCCGGATCGATCTGCTCGCGGATGCCCTTGTGGATGCCGGCGAGGATCGCCGCCGCGGCCAGGTAGGGGTTGGCGTCGGCGCCGCAGATACGGTGCTCGACGTGGCGGCTGCCCGCCGGCCCGCCCGGCACGCGGAACGACACGGTGCGGTTGTTCACCCCCCAGCTCTTGGCCAGCGGCGCGTAGCTGTTGGCCTGGAAGCGGCGGAAGGAGTTGGCGTTGGGGCAGAAGATCGCCAGGGCATCGTTGAGTGTGGCCATCATGCCGCCGATGGCATGGCGCAGTAGCGGCGTACCTTGTGGGTCTTCGCTGGCCATCAGGTTGTTGCCCTCGGCATCGGCCAGCGATACGTGCATATGCATGCCGCTGCCGGCCAGGTCGCCGAACGGCTTGGCCATGAAGCAGGCCTGCAGCCCATGCTTGTTGGCCACGCCCTTGACCAGACGCTTGTAGCGAACCCCTTCGTCCACTGCCTGCAGTGCATCGAAACGGTGCTCCAGGGTCAGCTCTAGCTGGCCCGGCGCGTATTCGGAGATGGCCGTGCGCACCGGCAGGCCCTGCGCCTCGCAGGCGGCGTAGAGGTCGTCGAGGAACGGCTGCATCTGCTCCAGCTCGTACACGCCGTAGACCTGCGGCGCCTGTGGGCGCACGCCGTTCATCTGCACGGCGGGCTGCGGGCGACCATTGGCGTCGCGCTGCTTGTCCAGCAGGTAGAACTCCAGCTCCACTGCCATCACCGGGTGATAGCCGTCGGCCTTGAGCGCTTCGATGGTGCGGATCAGCACATGCCGCGGGTCGCCAGGCGTGGCCGGCAGGCCCTGGGTCGGGTGCATGCTTACCTGCAGTTGGCCGGTTGGCACCGTGCGCCAGGGCTGTAGGGTCAGGCTGCCGGGCAGCGGGTAGGTCCAGCAGTCGGCGTCGGCCACTTCCCAGACCAGGCCGCTTTCCTCGACGTCCTCGCCCTGGATGGTCAGCGACAGGATCGAGCTGGGCAGCGGTCGGCCGTTTTCGTAGATGGCCAGCAGCTCGTCGCGATGCAGCAGCTTGCCGCGTGGAATGCCGTTGGCGTCGATCAGCATCAGCTCGATGCTGCGCACCTCGGGGTGGCGTTCGAGGAAGTCGCGGGCTTCCTGCGGGTTGGCGAATTGCATGGTGATTCTCACAGTGAGTCGTTATCTCGTGGGAGGGGCTTTAGCGGCGACTGTCGCGGCTAAAGCCCCTCCCACAGGCTGATCGATGAATTACTCGCGGGCGCCGGGGATGGCCAGCAGCTCGGTGAGGGCTTGATCGAGCATCGTGATCAGCTTGTCCACATCCTGCGCTGTGGTGCTCGGGCAACACAGGGTCATATTGTGGAACGGGGTGATCAGGATGCCGCGGTTGATCAGGTACAGGTGCAGGGCCCTCTGCAGCTCGTCATGGAATGCCGCTTCAGCCTCGGCACCGGTGCGTGGCGACGTGGCGCAGAACTGGAATTCGCAGCGTGCGCCCAGCTCGGTCACCGACCAGTTCAGGTTGTGCTTGCCGATCAACTGACGCAAGCCCTCGGCCAGGCGCGCCGCCAGCGGCAGCATGTGGTCGTAGGCCGCCTGGGTCATCACCTGTTCCAGGTTGGCGCGCATGCAGTGCATGGCCAGGGCGTTGGCCGACAGGGTGGTGCCCATGCCGCTGTGGCCGTGACCGTGGCTTTCTTCACTGTCGCGCTGACGCGCCTTAGTCATGGCGCCTGCCATCTCTGCGCTGCAACCGAAGACGCCGCAAGGCACGCCGCCGGCGATGGGTTTGCCGACCACGAAGAAGTCCGGGTCGAGGCCCCACAGTCGCGTGCAGCCGCCGATGTCGGTGGAGATGGTGTGGGTTTCGTCGATGATCAGCAGGCTGCCGTACTTGCGCGTCAGCTCGCGGCACTTCTGCATAAAGCCCGGATCGGGCAGCACCATGCCGATATTGGTCATCGCCGGCTCGCAGAGCAGGGCGCAGACATCGCCCTGAGCCAGCGCCGCTTCCAGCGCCTCGACATCGTTGAAGGGTATGGCGCGGCTGTGCTCGGTCAGGTCATAGGCCTGGCCGACCAGACCGGAGCGGTGCACGGTCTGGCCATCGCGATGACGCACCATGACGTCGTCGACGGTGCCGTGGTAGCAGCCGTCGAACACCAGCAGGGTCTTGCGCTGAGTGATGGCGCGCGCCCAGCGCAGCACGTAGCGGTTGGAGTCGGTGGCGGTGGCGGTCACCTGCCAGTAGGGCAGGCCGAAGCGCTGGGCCAGCAGCTCGCCGCATACCACAGCGTCCTCGCCGGGCAGCATGGTGGTCAGGCCATTGTTCGCTTGCTCGGCGAGGGCGCGCGCGACCGGGTCGGGCGAGTGGCCGAACATGGTGCCGGTGTCGCCCAGGCAGAAGTCGATGTACTCGTGACCGTCCACATCGAAGAAACGTGCGCCCTTGGCACGTTCGACGAACAGTGGCACCGGCGTCGACCAATCGGCCATCCAGTGCATCGGTACGCCGCCGTACAGCGAGTGGCGGGCGCGTTCGGCCAGGGCCACCGACTTCGGGTTGCGTTCGAGGAAGCGCGCGCGCTCACGGGCAGCGAAGGTTTCCACGGCGGTTGCGGCGATACCACTGGCAGTCATCTTGAACACCTCGTTCGGATTTCCGCACATCATATTTTGTGATCACAGAAATCGCAATATCCACTTATTGAACCTATATGAGTTAGTATTTGGCTAACTTTGTGATCACAAAAAAATGAAGCAGACGAACGGCGATCACTCGTTCCTGTCGGCCCGATCTTCGTTCAATGGAGAAACTCATGCGTGACTGCCTGCTTACCCTCTCCCAGCTTCCTGCACCGCCAAAGGGGCATTGAAACCATGAGCGATAATCTGCAGGAACAGCTGTACCAACGTATTCGTGAGGGATTGCTGGCCGGACGTTTTCAGCCGGGGCAAGCCTTGAAGATCCGCGACCTGGCGGCCGAGTGGGGTACCAGCCCGATGCCGGTGCGTGCGGCTCTGCAACGTTTGGTGGCCGAGGGCGCGCTGGAGGGCGAGCAGCAGCGCTCGGTGCGCGTCCCGTCGATGACCCGCGAGCGCTACGAAAACATCTTTCAGGTGCGCCTGGCGCTGGAAGGCCTGGCAGTGGAGCTGGCCACGCCGCGTCTGGACAGCAGCGACCTGGCCCTGCTGCGTGACTGCGTGCAGCGCATGGACGCCGCCATCGAGCAGCGCCAGGTGCAGGACTACCTCAACGCCAACAGCCAGTTTCACCTGCATTTGTACGGTGCATGTGGCAACCCGGTGTTGCTGCGTTCGATCGAGTCGCTATGGCTGCAGATCGGCCCCTTCTTCAACCGCCTGTTCACCGGCGCCGACCTGTCGCTGCGGCTCAATGACTTTCATGAAGACGCCTTTGCCGCTATCGAAGCCGGCGATGCCAAGGGCGCTCGCCAGGCGATGGAACAGGATCTGCTTTACTTCGCGCGCTTTCTGCTCAACCTGCTAGCGTTGGAGCAGGGCGAGGTGTGAGGGCGCTGTTCGCGTAACTCGCTTGATGAGGTTCGCGGCTGAAGCCCCTCCCTCGGGGCTGAGTCTCGGAGACATATCGTGGGAGGCGCTTCAGCGGCGACGGCGTTCGCGAAGCCGATAGTCCGTATGGCGCACCCCAGGGCGAAGGCGTGATCAGCTTTCCAGCCAGACGTCACGGCACCAGTGCCAGACCGAGTCCCAGCTTTCGTCGGTCAGCTCGCCTTCGTCGCCATCCCACAGCCAGACCTGGCCTTCCACGTCCACGGCGTAGTAGTCGCGGCCGTCCTGGCACAGCGGCACCAGATCGCGTGGCAGGCCGAGGCTCCAGGCTTCGGCGGCGACTTCCGGCAGGTAGGTGTGCGAGTGCGGATCACTGGCGGTCACCGGCTCCAGGCGGCCGTAGACCACATCACTGACCTTGAGCAGGTATTCGCGCAGCTCGAAGGGCAAGTGGATGAGGATCTGCTCCTGAATCTCCACCAGGGTTTCTTCTTCCGGCAGCTCCAGCGGTACCGGTACCGGCTCGTTGAGTTCGCGCAACTGTTCGATGACTTCTTCCACGGCGTCGGCTCCTCATCTTGGGGGATCGGCTTTATACAGTAGCTGGCGGGGCGAGTGTAAACATGTCGCCGCCATCGGATAATGGCGCTATTGCGGAGCCTTCCCATGTCATCTGTCACCTGGCATTGCCTGCACCACCGCGAACTCGATACCGCCACCCTCTATGAACTGCTGGCGCTGCGCACCCAGGTGTTTGTGGTCGAGCAGAACTGTCCCTATCTGGAAACCGATGGTCAGGACCTGGTCGGCGATACCTGCCACCTGCTGGCGCGTGACGAGTCGGGGCTGGTGGGCTATCTGCGTCTGCTCGATCCGCAGCGTATGGAAGGCGAGGTGGTGATCGGTCGGGTGGTGATCGCCGAGCGGGCGCGTGGCACTGGCCTGGGCCACCGGCTGATGGAGCGGGCGCTGGTCGAGTGTGGTCAGCGTTGGCCGGGGGCGCCGGTTTATCTGTCGGCGCAGGCGCACCTGCAGGGCTACTACGGGCGTTATGGCTTCGTGGCGGTGACCGAGGTGTATCTGGAGGACGACATCCCGCATATCGGCATGCGCCGGGCTGCTACTGATCTGTCGTGAGGGGCTGTAGGAGCGGCTTCAGCCGCGATAACCGGCAAATGCCGAAATAAAAACCCGGGCAAGCCCTAATGCTGTTCACTTAAGGTTGCACACGTTTGGCTCCCCTCTCCCAT
>NZ_JAOCLK010000023.1:0-71707 GCF_029845265.1 Ectopseudomonas oleovorans | reverse complement strand
ACCACAGTTGCCGACCCATTGGGCCAAGGTCGAGCGGGCGATGACCAAACCGGCTCGACCGAAAATCGATTCCTGGCGGTAGAGCGGTAAATGATCCGCGAACTTGGCGATCATGACATGGGCCAGCAGCCCTGAGGTTGGGATGCCCTTGTCGATGACCTGAGCCGGAACCGGTGCCTGGATCAGGGTTTCGCACTGATCGCAGACCCATTTGCCACGGATGTGCCGCTCAACGGTGAACACGCCCGGTGTGTAGTCGAGTTTCTCGCTGACATCCTCACCGATACGCTTGAGCGCGCAACCGCACTGGCAGTGGCTGTTATCGGGTTCATGGTGGATCAGAGTGCGTGGAAACTGTGGCGGCAAGGCGGTGCGTTTAGGTTTTTGCCGAACCTCAGTCGAAGCGCGAGCAGGTTTCAGCGCTTCAAGTTCTGCTTCGATGGCCGCAATGTCGGTGTCGATCAGGTCATCAAGCAGACTGACTTGATCCGGGCTCAATTGCTCGCTGCGCTTGGCAAACTTGAAGCGCTTGAGCTGCGCAATCTCGTGGGTCAGCTTTTCGATAAGCGTTTGGTCGCGGTGGATCTTCTTGCCCATTGTCTCGACTTTCTGATCGAGACTCTCGACACGTTGCATCAACTGCGCCGCCAGAGCGCGCAGTTGTTCAGGGGTCAGTTGGTCGAGATTGGGCAGCGAAGTCATGCCGCCGATTTTGCCCGAGCAGGCTAAACCCGACGAGAGGCTCATCGGACAATTGCACGGTCAGGCAGGCCATGGCAGGCATCACAGAATAGAAATTGCGCTATCCGGGCCAAGTCGTTGCCAGGGTAAACCCAGCACCAGGGCGTGTAGTTGTTCGGCACCCAATTCCATCTGAGAGCCGTGTCGAGAACCGGGCCAGAAGAACTTGCCTTGGTGCAGGCGGCGCGCCGCCAGCCAGATACCCAACCCGTCGTGCACCAGCACTTTCATCCGATTGCCGCGGCGATTGGCAAACAGATAAGCACAGTGCGGCTGCGCCGCACCGAACACCGCCACCACCCGCGCCATTGCGGTGTCGGTGCCAGCACGCATGTCCATAGGCTCGGTGGCGAGCCAGATGGAGTCGATGCGGATCATCGCAGCAGATCTCGCAGAAAGGTCGCGCAGGCAGCGGCGCTTTCGGTCGGCCAGTTCACTTTGATGGTACCGCGCGGATGTGGGATTTCCAGACAGATAGTCGATGACGCGGAATCCGACTTTGTCCCGATAGCCTGCAAGGACAGAGGAATGAAAGCAGGTTGCAGCGCCATGGCTTTCTGCGTGTGCACTCGGATCCATTTATGGACGAGGTTTGCGTTGAGGCTGTGGCTCAGCGCAACGCTGGCAATCGAGGCCCCGGGCTGGGCGCACTCTTGAATGATCTGGGCCTTGAAGGATTTGGAGTAGGAACGGCGTTGTGGCTGCATGAAAGACCCGCTTAAAAGGCTAGAAATGGTGTCCACTTAAATCAGGTGGACACCATCGCCTTTGGCGTCGGGGCCAGGAAGGTGTGTTGGCCGGACGGATACGGCTTGTCGTGGCGGGAATACGAGGAAGGTCTTCTCCAGCGGGTAACCGATTTGCACGCAAAGCTCCACAGCGGAGCTTATCGGGCAACGCCATCACGACGGGTCTACATTCCCAAAACCGATGGCAGGCAACGTCCGCTTTGGTCGTTTTGCTGCGAGAAATCGTAGGAAGCGAGGCTTGGGTAAACCGGAAACGTTTGACTTTCTGGGCTTCACACATTGTTGCAGCACCAACAGAAGCGGTGGTTTTCAAGTGCTGCGACTGACGGTCAAGAAGCGAATGTGTGCAACGCTACTGGCCATTCGGGATGAGCTGAAACGTCGACGTCATGAACCCATCCGGGTTCAAGGGCAATGGCTCACTCGGGTGGTGAGTGGTTACCTCAATTACCACGCGGTGCCGGGAAACCTGATACGTCTTGGTGGTTTTCGTTCGGCGGTCTGCCGCCTCTGGCGGCAAGCTCTCAAGCGGCGCAGCCAGCGTAACCGGCTCCAGTGGTCACGCTTTGGTCGTCTCGCAGACATCTACATACCGAAGCCCAGAACTGCACATCCCTATCCGGAGGAACGCTTCGCGTCACGAACCTGAGGCAGGAGCCGTATGCGGTAGTTCCGCACGTACGGATCTGTGCGGGGGGCGGCAGGTAACTGCCGTCCCTACCGCGACCACAAAAACGCCGGGCATTGCCCGGCGTTGTGCGTTCAGCTCAGGGCTCAGGCCGCTTGCGACTCGGCCTGGCTCAGGGCGCGGTTCAGCGCGCTGAACAGGGCGCGGAAGCTCGCGGTGGTCAGGTTCTCGTCGATGCCGATGCCGTGCAGGGCACGACCGCCGTTGACGCGTAGCTCGATGTAGGCCGCTGCCTTGGCATTGGTGCCGGCACCGATGGCGTGCTCGCTGTAGTCCATCACCTCGACGGCAACCGGCAGGGCTGCCGCCAGGGCTTCCAACGGGCCTTTGCCGATGCCGTGCCAGTGGTGTTTTTCAGCACCTTCGATGACCTCGATATCCACCGCGCTGGTGCCGTTTTCTTCCTGCAGACGATGGCCTTTCAGGGTGTAGGGGCTGCGCGCTTGCAGGTATTCGGTTTCGAGCAACTGATAGATCTGCGCAGCAGTCATTTCCAGGCCGAGGCGATCGGTTTCACGCTGTACCACCTGGCTGAACTCGATCTGCATGCGCCGCGGCAGGCTGATGCCGTATTCCTGTTCGAGCAGGAAGGTGATGCCGCCCTTGCCGGACTGGCTGTTGACGCGAATCACCGCCTCGTAGTCGCGGCCAATGTCGGCCGGGTCGATCGGCAGGTACGGCACTTCCCACAGCGCATCGTCCTTCTGCTGGGCGAAGCCCTTGCGGATGGCGTCCTGGTGCGAGCCGGAGAAGGCGGTGTGTACCAGGTCGCCGACGTACGGGTGGCGCGGGTGTACCGGAATCTGGTTGCAGTCCTCGACCACCTTGCGCACGGCGTCGATGTCGGAGAAGTCCAGCTCCGGGTCAACGCCTTGGGTGTAGAGGTTCAGCGCCAAGGTCACCAGGCAGACGTTGCCAGTGCGCTCGCCGTTGCCGAACAGGCAGCCTTCGACGCGATCGGCACCAGCCATGACGGCCAGCTCGGAAGCGGCGACGCCGGTGCCACGGTCGTTATGGGTGTGTACGCTGATCAGCACGCTGTCGCGGCGGTCGACGTGGCGGCCGAACCACTCGATCTGGTCGGCGTAGTTATTCGGCGTGGCGCACTCGATGGTGGCCGGCAGGTTGAGGATCAGCTTGTTCGCCGGGGTCGGCTGGAACACGTCGATCACTGCGTTGCACACCTCGACGGCGAAGTCGATCTCGGTACTGCTGAACACTTCCGGCGAGTACTCGAAGCCCCACTGGGTCTCGGGCGCGGCATCGGCCAGGCGCTTGATGGTGGTGCCGGCGGCCACGGCGATGGCTTTCACACCGGCCTTGTCCTGGTTAAAGACGATCTTGCGGAAGCTCGGTGCGCAGGCATTGTAGTAGTGGACGATGGCCTTCTTGGCACCTTTGAGCGACTCGAAGGTGCGCTCGATAAGGTCGTCACGGGCCTGGGTCAGCACCTGGATGGTCACGTCGTCGGGGATGTGGCCGCCTTCGATCAGCTCGCGGACGAAGTCGAAGTCGGTCTGCGAGGCGGACGGGAAGCCCACTTCGATTTCCTTCAGGCCCACGGCCACCAGGCACTTGAAGAAGCGCATCTTCTTCTCGGCATCCATCGGCTCGATCAGCGACTGGTTGCCGTCGCGCAGGTCGGTCGACAGCCAGATCGGCGCCTTGTCGATGATCTTGTCCGGCCAGGTGCGGTCCGGAATCTGGATCTGGGTGAACGGACGGTATTTCTTCGACGGGTCTTTGAGCATGGTCATGAGAGGATCCTGCGAAATGGGAGTCGAACACGAGGCCGGGCGGCCATGTAAAACGGATTTTCAGGCGGGGCTTCGCAGTCGCGGGCTGACCAGTCGCAGGCATGCGAGCTGGCGGACGAGAAAGATGTTTTTCATGTGGGCACCCTATCCATAGCAGGTGGATATGGCAATGCTTGCTTAAAAAACGCCGATTTATTGCTGGATAGCTTTTGTTGGCGGATTTTATTGCTTTGAAAGTGATGTTTTCGGCGAATCGTGTTTCCAGGGGGCGTGCACAGGCTCGCCTCCGTCCCTCGATGATCCGTCTTCAGTCGGCGTAGTCGTAGGCGCCGCCTTTTTCCAGGGCACGGCGATAGGCTGGCCTGGCATGGATGCGTTGCAGGAAATCGCTCAGGCGCGGGTGGTTGTTGAGTACGCCACGGGCGGCAGCTGCTTCAAGCGGGAAGCTGAGCTGAATATCGGCAGCGCTGAAGGCATCACCGGCAAACCAGTCGCGCTCGCTCAGTTGGCTCTCCAGGTAGTCGAAATGCAGCTTCAGCTGCGGCGAGATGAACGCCTGACTGACCTTGTTCGCGATGCCTCTGGCGATGGGTTTGATGAAGAACGGCATTGGCGCGCTACGCAACTTGTCGAACACCAGCTTGAGCAACAGTGGTGGCATCGCCGAACCTTCGGCGTAATGCAGCCAGTAGCGGCAGCGCAGGCGCTCCGGGCTGTCGGCGGCCGGTAGCAGCCAGTCGCCGTAGCGTTCGGCCAGGTATTCGATGATGGCGCCGGATTCGGCCAGGGTCAGCTCGCCGTCGGTGATCAGCGGCGACTTGCCCAGAGGATGCACTTGGCGCAACTCGGCAGGGGCGAGCATGGTCTGCGGGTCGCGCAGGTAGCGCTTGATCTGGTAGTCAATACCTATCTCTTCGAGCATCCAGAGAATGCGTTGCGAGCGCGAGTTGTTCAGGTGATGCAGGGTAATCATGGCAAGCTCCGACCGATTTTGGGGCAAAGGCTCTGTAACACGTCGTTCAGGGACGCACCACTAGCGTTTCATTGAGCCGCCCCGCGCTGTTCGACGATTGCTGGCCGCAGTTCGCGCATGTCTGCACCGCTCGGATGCTGGAACACGCGCAGGCCGAACTCGGGGAGGATGGCCAGCAGGTGGTCGAAGATGTCCGACTGGATACCTTCGTAGGCATTCCAGGCGATGGTATTGGTGAAGCAGTAGATTTCCAGCGGCAGGCCGTCGGCAGTCGGGCTGAGCTGACGCACCAGCAGAGTCATGTTCTGGTGGATGTTCGGATTGTGCCGCAAGTAGTGCTCGACGTAGGCACGGAAGCTGCCGATGTTGGTGATGCGGCGGGTGTTCACCGCTTCCTTACCGTGCTCGGCCAGCTTGGCGTTCCACTCCCGCAGTTCCTGGTTCTTGCGATCTAGGTACTCATCCAGAAGCATGAAGCGGCGCAGCCGTGCGATCTCCTCGTCGCTGAGGAAATGTACGCTGGTCTGATCCAGAAACAGCGCACGTTTGATCCTACGCCCACCCGACTCCTGCATGCCGCGCCAGTTCTTGAACGGGTCGTTGATGAAGCGCTTGGTCGGGATGGTGGTAATGGTCTTGTCCCAGTTCTGCACCTTGACCGTGTGCAGGGCGATGTCGATCACGTCGCCGTCAGCGTTGAGCTGAGGCATCTCGATCCAGTCGCCGACACGGATGATGTCGCTGGAGGAGATCTGCACGCTGGCCACCAGCGACAGCAGGGTGTCCTGGAAGATCAGCATCAGCACGGCGGCCATGGCGCCGAGGCCGGAGAGCAGGATCAGCGGCGAGCGGTCGATCAGCGCCGCCACCATGAGGATCGCGGCAATGGCGAAGATGGCGATCTTGATCACCTGCAGGTAGCCCTTGATCGGCTTCAGGTGCGCATTGGGCCGGCGCAGGTAAAGGGTGTTGAGAATGTCCAGCAGGGCGCCGATGGCCAAGGCGATGGTCAGCACGATGAAGGCGCCGCAGACGTTCTGCGTGACCGTTACCACGGCTTCGGGCATGCCCGGCACCACGGCTACACCGGAGGACAGCACCAGCGCCGGGACGATGTGCGACAGGCGCTTGATGATGCCGCTTTCCTTGATCTGGCCATGGCGACCCAGGGTGGTCGCGCCGACCACGCGGTAGATGGCGCGCACCAGGATACGTTTGACGATCCAGTTCGACAGCCAGGCGGCGACGATCAGGGCAAAGGTGGCGGTGAGGGTGAGCAGTTCAGGCTGTTCGTTCAGCCAACCCATCCAGGTATCGAACTCATTCGGCATTTCCGGCTCCGAAGCAGGCAGGAGGAAAGACCGACGCTTAAAGCCGGCCATTTTGGCCGCCGTACCTTAACAAAAATACGTCAGCAACCCAAACCGCAGGTATTGCAGGCTGCGTAGGTTCAGGGCTTGAACGCACCGATGAAGATCGCCGGGTCAACCCGTGCGTCGTTGAGGCTGACGTTCCAGTGCAGGTGCGGGCCGGTCGCGCGCCCGGTGGCGCCGACCTTGCCGACATGGCCGCCACGGGCGATCTCGTCGCCGAGCTGCACGTCGATCTCGGAGAGGTGGCAGAACATGCTGATCAGCCCCTGGCCGTGATCGAGAAATACCGTCTTGCCGTTGAAGAAGTAGTCGCCGATGAGGATGACCTTGCCTGCCGCTGGTGCCTTGATCGGCGTGCCACGATTGGCGGCGAAATCCAGGCCCGAATGCGGGTTGCGTTCCTCGCCATTGAAGAAGCGCCGCAAGCCGAAGGGGCTGGACAGCGGGCCGTTGACTGGCCGGTCGAACAGCAGGTTGCTTGGCTGGCGTGGGCTGAACTGCTGGTAGGCACGGGTCTGCTCGGCCAGTTCGCGCTCGATACGTTTGAGGTTCTCGGCGTTGGGGGTGACCTGCTGCTGATTCTTGATGGTGATGCGCTGCTCGGCGTAGTGCTTGGCACCGACCTGGAAATTCAGCTTCTGGCCGCCCTCGACCTCTATCTGCTGAGTGCCCGGCTTGACGCTGAGTGGAATGCCGACGATGGCGATCCAGCGCTTGCTGTCCTCATGCACGGTCAGCACCGGCTTGCCCTGATAGCGCACCTTGGGCGCCTGCGCCGGGTTGCCCAGGTCGACCACCGCCACGCCACCCGGCACCGGCTTGTTCAACAGGCGGGTGATAAAGCCTTCGGCGTGGGCGGGCAGGGCCAGGCACAGAGCCAGGACGAACAGACACAACTTGTGTAGGAGCGAGCTCTGCTCGCGAAAAGAGGGGCTGAAAAAGCTTCGCGAGCAGAGCTCGCTCCTACGCAGAGATGCTGGCATTAGTTCAATCCAGTAGCGACAAGGTCGCCGGTTGTATGTGGTTGTCCTCGATGCGCACGTCTAGTTCACCTTCGCCCAGGCGTGCCTTGAGACGCTGGCCGGGCTGGGTTTGCGCGGCGCTGCGCACCGCCTGGCCGCGCTCGTCGAGGAGGATGCTGTAACCGCGGCCCAGGGTGGCCAAGGGGCTGACGATCTGCAGTTGCGCAGCCAGGGCACCCAGTTGCTGGCGCTGGCTGCGGAGCTGGCTGTGCATGGCGCGCGGCAGGCGCGTGGCCAGGCCATCCAGGCGCTGGCGCAACAGAGCCAGGCTGCGCCCCGGATGCTGCGCGGCGAGGCGTGCGTCGAGGCGGGCCAGGCGTTCGCGTTGATTGGCCAGTTGCTGGTTGAAGGCGCGGCGCAGGCGCATGTCCAGGTCATCCAGGCGCTGGGCCTGCTGGCGCAGGCGTTCGCCGGGGTGGCGCAGGCGTCGGCTGGCGCCTTCCAGGCGCAGGCGTTCGCGGGCTAGACGGCCCTGCATGTGCAGCGCCAGGCGCCGTTGCAGGTTGTGCAGGCGCTGCACCAGCTCGCTGCTGTCCGGGGCCAGCAGTTCGGCGGCGGCCGAGGGCGTCGGCGCGCGCACGTCGGCGACGAAGTCGGCGATGGATACATCGGTCTCATGGCCCACGGCGCTGACGATGGGCGTGACACAGGCGGCCACGGCGCGGGCCACGACTTCCTCGTTGAAGCACCAGAGATCTTCCAGCGAACCGCCGCCACGGGCCAGGATCAGTGCGTCGTAACCTTGCGCATCGGCGCGCTGCAGGGCGCGGACGATCTGCGCCGTGGCCTCGCGGCCCTGTACGGCGGTGGGGATCAGGTTCAACTCCACCTGCGGCGCGCGGCGGCGGAACACGCTGATGATGTCGCGGATCACTGCGCCGGTGGGCGAGGTGACGATGCCGATGCGCTTGGGATGAGCGGGCAGGGCAATCTTGCGTTCGGTAGAGAACAGACCTTCGGCGCCGAGCTTTTCCTTGAGTGCCTCGAAGGCCAGGCGCAGGGCGCCGTCACCGGCTGGCTCGACGGCATCGAGAATCAACTGGTAGTCGCCGCGGCCCTCGAACAGCGAAACCTTGCCGCGCACCTTCACCGCCAGGCCATCACGCAGGGCCTGGCGCACGCGTGCGGCGTTCTGCCGGAACAACGCGCAGCGCACCTGGGCCTGGCTGTCTTTCAGGGTGAAATAGATGTGGCCGGACGCCGGGCGGGCGAGGTTGGAGATTTCTCCCTCGACCCAGATGCCGGCGAACACGTCCTCCAGCAGCAGGCGGGCGCGGTTATTCAGTTGGCTGACGCTGAGCACCTCGCGGTCGAGGTTCAGGCGGGCAAAAGGGTCATTGATCATGGGGCGGCATGATAAGCGCAGAGGCGCTCAACTGTCTTCGAGCAGACGCCCGAGCAGCCAGGCTGCCACCGGGCCAAGTTCACGCTGGCGCGACCAGATGGCGTCCACCGTGACCCGCCGTGGCCAGCCATTGCAGGGCAGCTCATGCAGGCCGCCAAAGCCGTAGGCATCGACCAGTTGCCTGGGCAGTTCGGCCCAGCCGAAGCCCAGACGGGCCATTTCCAGCAGCATCAGGTAGTCCGGCGCGGCCCAGCAGCGTCCGCCGCTGCCGGGCAACTCGTCCGTGTTCGCATCGTCATGGGCGACGCTGCTCAGGCGCAGCAGGCGCCAGCGCGACAAGTCGTCCTGACGCACTCGTGGCAGCTTGCTCAGCGGATGATCCTTGGCCACGAACAGGCCGAACTCGCTGCTCATTTCCAGGCGGGCGTGGGCGATATGCGGCGGATAGGCTGGCAGTGCCGCGATCAGGCCCAGCTGTGCCCGGCCCTGGGTAACCAGGTCGAGTACGTCGGCCTGTTCGGCGATCAGGCTCTCGAACTGCAGATCGGCAAAGCGTTGATCCAGCTCCTGCAGGCGCATCTCGTATTGTTTCGGCTGGTAGGCGTCGGACAGTGCCAGGGTCAGTCGCGCCTCCTGGCCTCTGGCCAAGCCTGCGGCGTGTCGCGCCAGGCGGTCGCTGGCGCAGAGCACTTCTTCAGCGTGGGCCAGCAGGCTGGCACCGGCTTCGGTCAGCTGCAGCTTACGTGGGCCGCGTTCGAACAATGCCACGCCCAGATCGATCTCCAGGCGCGCGACGGCCTCGCTGATGGTCGACTGGCTTTTGCCCAGGCGCCGCGCTGCAGCGCTGAGCGAGCCGCTGCTGGCGGCTTGGGCGAAGGCCTGGAGGGATTCGGGGGAAATATTCATATCGGTTTTGCCGATGGCAGCTGCCTTTGGATTGGCTGATATTCCGATGATCATAGCGCTCGTTGTCACCTATCACGAGGTTTGTTTCATGACTCACCCCCTGCCGCGTTCACTGCGTGAGCGCATCGGTCACGCCCTGGCCTTCGAGGGCATCGCCGTGCTCATCTGTGCACCGGCCATGGCCTGGTTCATGGACAAGCCACTGCTGCACCTGGGTGTGCTGACCCTGATGTTCTCAACCGTGGCGATGCTGTGGAACATGCTGTTCAACTACCTCTTCGACCGCGCGCAGAGTCGTCTGGGTTTCGAGCGCGGCTTGTGGGCGCGGGTCAGTCATGCGCTGCTGTTCGAGGTGGGCCTGATCGTCGCACTGGTGCCATTGGCCGCCTGGTGGTTGTCGATTGGCCTGCTCGAGGCGCTGCTGCTGGATATCGTGCTGATCCTGTTCTTCCTGCCGTACACCCTGGCATTCAACTGGGTTTATGACGTGTTGCGTGCTCGCTGGGTGGCCCGCCGTGAAGCACAGGCGACTGCCGTGATTTGTCGCGGGGCTTGATTTGCCGGCGGCAGCGCCTAAGCTGCCGCCTTTCTTCGCCGACCGTTCGAACACCATGACCGCGCAACTGATCCTCGTCCCGCAGATATCCACGCTTCCCGCTCACGAGCAAAAGGCCCAGGCTATGCTGCGCTGGCTGGTCAAGCGGGAGATCGTCGAGGCGTTGCCGACCACCTGCGGCCAGGGCGGCAATGGCATGGCCTACGCCATCGGGCCGGGCGCTCGGCGTATCGCCCAGCGCCCAGAGTTGCTGCCCTATGGCCAGGCTCACAATGGCCTGGAAATCATCACCCACCGCTGCATCTATATGCCGACACGCAGCTTCCTCGAAGAAGCGGGCTGTGCCGAATGCCGCAGGGAAGTGGGCGTGCCGCTGTTCGACAGCCTCGAGGTTTGGTGGCCAGGGGAAACCGACAACTTCACCTGCCCGGAATGCGGGCATGAAGATGACATCAACGGCTTCCTGTTCCTGCAGCCATGCGGCTTTTCCAACCTGGGTTTCATCTTCAACGGCTGGGCCGAGGCAGGTCTGCACCAGGCGTTCGTCGAAGAATTCGGCGAACGCCTGGGCTTTGCCGTGAGGCAGGTGCGGGTCGACGATCCGGCTTGAGCGGTTTTCAGCCGATTGTGGGAGGGGCTTTAGCCGCGACTTCATATGGTTTCAGTTGCCGCTGAATCGCCTCCCACAGGCGCTCAGCAGTTGCCATCGGGATTGGCTCAAAACTTGACGTTGGCCGACAGGCGCAGTTCGCGTGGCTCGCCCACTGCAACGCGCAGGTTGCCACCGCTGGACGGGTAGTAGCGCGCGTCGAACAGGTTACGTACGTTCAGTTGCAGGCGCGTCTTCTCGCCGAGTAATTGGCTGTCCCAGGTGACGAAGGCGTCGGCCACCGTGTAGCTGTCCAGCCAGAATGTATTGGCGTTGTCACCGGCACGCTCGCCGACATAACGCGCGCCGCCTCCCAGTCGCCACTGACCCAGCTCCTGGGGCAGATGCAGATGATGGGCGAGGTACAGGCTGCCGACATTGCGCGCAGCGTTGACCAGCTCATGACCTTCGCTGGCCGGGTCATCGAGAATTTCCGTGTCGGTGTAGGCGTAGCTGCCAAGCAGCTCCCAGCGCTCGCTCAGGCGGCCGCTGATATCCAGCTCCACACCGCGCGAACCGACCTTGCCGGCCGCCTCGGAGACGTTGTTGTTGCTGACGACCACGTTTTCCTTCTCGATATCGAATAGCGCCAGGCTGGCACCGATGCCCTGAGGCAGATCGAGTTTCACGCCCAGCTCATAACTGCGACCTTCTTCGGGATCGAATGCCTGGCCAGTGTTGGCATCCGAGGCATTGGGTGCGAAGGAGCGGCTGTAGTTGCCATAAAAGGCCACCTGCTCGTTCAACTGGAAGACCAGGCCGCTGAAGGGCAGGAAGGTAGTGTCGCTGCGGTCGGTGGTGCGGGTATAGGCGGCCCCATGGCTAATGCTGATCAGATAAGTTCGTCACCACCCCCTCCTACTTGCAGTAGAGGGGCGTTTTTCGTAGGAGCCAGCTTGCTGGCGATGCTTTTTATGGCGGATCGCCGGCAAGCCGGCTCCTACAAAGATCGAGTGCAACGGCTTAACTGACTGGCATTAGCCCCATGGCCCTGTTCGACGAACTGCTCGAAACGCTGATAACGACCGCCAAGCACCACGATCCACTGGTCGTTCAGGTGCCAGTTGTCCTTCGCGTAGAGCGAGCGTGAATGCAGCTCGTCGCTGCGATCACTCTGCGCCGCGTTGAGTGCGGAAGGTGCGGCGAGGTTGCCGTATACCGGGTTGTAGATATTAAAGCCATCCACCGCCGGGCCGCGCCAGGTGTCGCCACCGAAGTTGTCGACTCGCTCGGTGTCGGCACCGATCAGCAGGTCATGACGCTGGCCGAACAGGCTGGCGTTGCCGATCCAGTCCCAGGCCAGGTACTGGGTCTGGTTGTCATGCGTGCTGCCATCGGAGCGGCGGCTCATTGCGCCCGTGCTGGCATTGAGCGCATTCGGCCGTGCTTCGGCATAGTCGTAGCGCTCGTTGTTCCAGCCATAGGTGAGGCGGGTCGACCAGTCGTCGCTGAGCTGATATTCGGCGGTGGCAGTAAGCAATTCGTCGATGCCCTCTGCCTTCGACCAGCTCTCGCCGAAGCGGTCGTTGTAGGACACATTGGCTGGCTTGCCATTGACGATCACCGTGCCGCGATCCACTGGCGTGCTGTATTCCTTGTATTCATAGGCGATGCTGAGGCGCAGGCGTTCACCTTCTCAGCTTAGCGAGGGTGCAATCAGGCTGTTTTCCTTGGTGCCGAAGTTGCGCCAGTAATCCTCGTTCTGCCGCTCGGCGATCAGGCGAAAGGCCAGGCCACTGTCGGCAATCGGACCGGTCGCGTCGACTGCCAGGCTGCCACCGCCGAAGCTGGAGCTGTCCGCGCTCAGTCGCGTGCCCCATTGGTACTGCGGCTTCTTGCTGATCACGTTGATCAGGCCGCCCGGCTCCTGTGCGCCATACAGCAATGAGGCCGGCCCCTTGAGCACTTCCACGCGTTCGGTGGTGGCGCTGAAGTTGCGCGACAGGCTGGAGCGGATGCCGTCTCGCAAAATTGAACCATCGGCGTTGCTACCGAAGCCGCGCTTGATGAAGCCGTCCTGGGTACCGGCCAGGGTGTTGCTCTGGGTTATGCCACTGACGAACTTCATCGCATCGTCCAGCGACTTGACCTGAAAGTCTTCGAGGGTCTGGGGTGTCACCACCTGTACCGACTGTGCTTCATCCCTGAGTTCCACGGAAGATTTGCTCGCCGAGCTGGCGCGTCTGGCCTGATAGCCGTCATCTTCCTGAGTAGGCCTGGCCACCACTTCCTGGCTGGGCAGCTGCAACTCTTGAGCGAGTGGTTGGCTGGCGGGCAGCAGGCAAAGGGTCAGCAGGACGGCGCATGGGCTGCCCAGGCAAGAGCGGGTGAAGTTCATTTGGTACTCGAGTGCAGGTGTTTTTGAGAATCATTATTTTATTATTTTCAACACAGGCCTGCCTAGAGACGCACTTTGCATTGAGTGCAGCGAGGTCGCTGGGTATAATGCCGCGCTTCTTATTTTCCCGCTCGGGAGCCCGCCCATGCTGCGCATCAGCCAAGAAGCACTCACTTTCGACGACGTCCTGCTCATTCCCGGTTATTCCGAGGTACTGCCCAAGGACGTCAGCCTCAAGACCCGCCTGACCCGTGGCATCGAGCTGAATATCCCGCTGCTGTCCGCTGCCATGGATACCGTGACCGAGGCCCGTCTGGCCATCGCCATGGCGCAGGAAGGGGGCATCGGCATCATCCACAAGAACATGACCGTCGAGCAGCAGGCTGCCGAAGTACGCAAGGTCAAGCGCTTCGAGTCGGGCGTGGTGAAAGACCCGATCACCATCGAGGCCGATGCCACCGTGGGTGATCTGTTCGACCTGACCCGGCAGAACAATATTTCCGGTGTGCCGGTGCTGCATCATGGTGATCTGGTCGGCATCGTTACCAGTCGGGATGTGCGTTTCGAAGGCAATATGGCTGCCAAGGTGCGCGACGTGATGACGCCCAAAGAGCGTCTGGTCACCGTCAAGGAAGGCGAAGACACCCAGGTGGTGCGCAAGCTGCTGCACAAGCACCGCATCGAGCGCGTGCTGATCGTCGATGACCAGTACCGCCTCAAGGGCATGATGACCGTCAACGACATCGAGAAGGCCAAGGCCTACCCGCTGGCGAGCAAGGATGACCAGGGTCGCCTGCGCGTGGGCGCTGCCGTGGGTACCGGTGCCGACACCGGTGACCGTGTTGCGGCGCTGGTCGCAGCCGGCGTCGATGTGATCATCGTCGATACTGCCCACGGCCACTCCAAAGGCGTGATCGACCGCGTGCGTTGGGTGAAGGAGAACTTCCCTGAAGTTCAGGTGATCGGCGGCAATATCGCCACGGGCGCCGCTGCCAAGGCGCTGGTTGAAGCCGGCGCCGATGGCGTCAAGGTCGGCATCGGCCCGGGCTCCATCTGCACCACCCGTATCGTCGCTGGCGTTGGCGTGCCGCAGATCAGCGCCGTGGCCAATGTTGCTGCCGCGCTGGCCGGCACCGGTGTGCCGCTGATCGCTGACGGTGGTATCCGTTTCTCCGGTGACCTGTCCAAGGCCATCGTCGCCGGCGCATCGGCTGTGATGATCGGCTCGATGCTGGCCGGTACCGAAGAAGCACCGGGCGAAGTGGAACTGTTCCAGGGCCGCTCCTACAAGGCCTACCGTGGCATGGGCTCGCTGGGCGCCATGGCGCAGGCGCAGGGCTCCTCTGATCGCTACTTCCAGGACTCCTCGGCCGGTGCCGAGAAGCTGGTGCCGGAAGGTATCGAAGGCCGTGTGCCGTACAAGGGCGCCATGAGTGCCATCGTTCATCAGCTGATGGGCGGCCTGCGTGCCTCCATGGGCTACACCGGCTGCGCTACCATCGAAGAGATGCGTACCAAACCGGAGTTCGTGCGCATCACCGGTGCCGGCATGGCTGAGTCGCACGTCCACGACGTGCAGATCACCAAAGAGGCTCCCAACTATAGAGTTGGTTGATTCGCCGCAATGTATGAATAACGGGGCTGTTCGATCAGCCCCGTGTCATTTGTGAATACCTACGAGAGACGGCCATGGCCCACGACATTCACGCCCACCGCATCCTCATTCTGGACTTCGGTTCCCAGTACACCCAGCTGATCGCCCGCCGTGTGCGCGAGATCGGTGTCTATTGCGAACTGCACCCCTGGGACATGAGCGACGAAGATATCCGCGCCTTCGCCCCGCGCGGCATCATCCTCGCCGGTGGCCCGGAGTCGGTGCACGAAGCCAATAGCCCGCGTGCACCGCAAGCAGTGTTCGACCTGAACGTGCCGGTACTGGGCATCTGCTACGGCATGCAGACCATGGCCGAGCAACTCGGCGGCAAGGTGGAAGGTTCCGACCTGCGTGAGTTCGGCTACGCCCGTGTCGACGTGGTCGGCAAGAGCCAGCTGCTGGCCGGCATCGAAGACCATGTCGACGCCGACGGCGTGCTTGGTCTCGACGTGTGGATGAGCCACGGCGACAAGGTCACCCGCCTGCCGGAAGGCTTCCACATCCTCGCCAGCACCCCGAGCTGCCCGATCGCCGCCATGTGTGACGACACCCGCCACTACTACGGCGTGCAGTTCCACCCGGAAGTGACCCACACCAAGCAGGGCGGTCGCATCCTGTCGCGCTTCGTGCTGGAGATCAGCGGCTGCGAAGCCCTGTGGACCCCGGCCAACATCGTCGAAGACGCCATCGCTGCCGTGCGCGCCCAGGTCGGCGATGCCAACGTGCTGCTCGGCCTGTCCGGCGGTGTCGACTCTTCTGTGGTCGCGGCGCTGCTGCACAAGGCCATCGGTGATCAACTGACCTGCGTATTCGTCGACAACGGCCTGCTGCGTCTGCACGAAGGTGACCAGGTAATGGCCATGTTCGCCGAGAACATGGGCGTCAAGGTAATCCGTGCCGATGCCGAAGAGCAGTTCCTCGGTAACCTGGCCGGCGAGTCCGACCCGGAGAAGAAGCGCAAGATCATCGGTCGCACCTTCATCGACGTGTTCGATGCGCAGGCCAGCAAGCTGGACAACATCCAGTTCCTTGCCCAGGGCACCATCTACCCGGACGTGATCGAGTCGGCTGGCGCCAAGAGTGGCAAGGCCCACGTGATCAAGAGCCACCACAACGTCGGCGGCCTGCCGGAGGAAATGAACCTCAAACTGGTCGAGCCGCTGCGTGAACTGTTCAAGGACGAAGTGCGCAAGATCGGCCTGGAACTGGGTCTGCCCTACGACATGGTCTACCGCCACCCGTTCCCGGGCCCGGGCCTGGGTGTGCGCATCCTCGGTGAAGTGAAGAAGGAATACGCCGACCTGCTGCGTCGCGCCGACCACATCTTCATCGAAGAGCTGCGCAAGGCCGACTGGTACCACAAGACCAGCCAGGCGTTCGTGGTGTTCCAGCCGGTGAAATCGGTCGGTGTCGTCGGTGACGGCCGTCGCTACGCCTGGGTCGTTGCCCTGCGCGCCGTGGAAACCGTGGACTTCATGACCGCTCGCTGGGCGCACCTGCCTTACGAACTGCTGGAGACCGTCAGCGGCCGCATCATCAACGAAATCGAAGGCATCTCCCGCGTCACCTATGACGTGTCGAGCAAGCCGCCAGCGACCATCGAGTGGGAGTGATGTCGGGTCCTTCTGGGCTCATTGAGATGTATCGGTAGCAAGTTGCAACGTGTTGATTTAAAAGAAAATTCGTTGCAATGGTTATCGAGGCTTATCGCCGATTAGCAGAACGGATTGGCGGTAGCGGTGACGGTAGTAAACAGCGGTCGGATTGAGACCGTTCTGTTTACTATCCGGTCAAAACCGGTCTTTGACGGTAAATCGCTCCTTGGGAAAGCTTGCCCCGTGCGGCTTTCCCGGCATCAACAGGTCTCCTGACCCTTGACGGTAAAAGCCGTCATGAACAGGAGTAAAAACCTCGATGCTTACTGATAGCAAACTGCGCAATCTCAAGCCCAAGTCCAAGCTGTACAAGGCTTCCGACCGCGATGGTATGTACGTGACGGTATCGCCTACCGGTACCGTCACCTTTCGCTACGACTACCGTCTCAATGGACGCAGAGAAACGCTAACCATCGGACGCTATGGTCCGACTGGCATATCCCTGGCCATGGCTCGCGAGAAGCTGTTCGATGCCAAGCGCATGGTCGCCCTGGGCAAGTCTCCCTCCCTGGAAAAGCAGCGCGCGAAGCGGCGCCTGAACGCTGCCAAGAATTTCGGTGAAACGCTGACGAAGTGGTTGGCCGGTGCGCGCATGGCCGACAGCACGCGCGCGATGCGCAAAAGCATCATCGACCGAGACATCCTGCCGGTCTTCGAGAACCGGCTGCTGACCGAAATCACCCCTGACGATCTGCGAGCCCTGTGTGCCAAGGTGAAGGCTCGAGGAGCGCCGGCAACTGCGGTCCATATTCGCGACATCGTGAAACAGGTCTATGCGTTCGCGATCCTGCATGGAGAGAAGGTCGAGAATCCGGCTGACGACGTTAAGGCGTCTTCCATCGCCACTTTCGTGCCGAAGGATCGAGCGCTGAGCCCGACCGAAATTCGGCTGGCCTTCCATCAACTGGAGACTATCGCCGCGTATCCCACGATCAAGCTGGCCTTGCGGCTGGTGCTGCTGACCTTGGTACGCAAGAGCGAGCTGATCGAGGCAACCTGGGACGAGGTGGACTTCGAGAACGCCACCTGGACGATCTCCAAGGAACGGATGAAGGGGCGTAACCCGCACGTTGTCTACCTGTCGCGCCAGGCCTTGGACATCTTCGTGGCGTTGCACACCTGTGCGGCCGGTTCCCGCTATGTGTTGCCCTCGCGCTATGACATCTACCGCTGTATGTCGCACGCCACCCTGAACCGCATCACCCAGCTTATCGCCTCCCGTGCGAAGGAAGCAGGCCTGCCGTTGGAGCCGTTCACCGTCCACGACCTGCGCAGGACTGGTTCCACGCTGCTCAACGAGGTGGGCTTCAACGGCGACTGGATCGAGAAATGCCTGGCTCACGAGGATGGTCGCTCCTCGCGCTCGGTCTACAACAAGGCCGAGTACGCGGAACAGCGCAGGCACATGCTGCAGGAGTGGGCGGACATGATCGACGCCTGGATCGATGGCCGCACTCATGTTCCCCAGCTACTGCCGGACAGCGTTGTAGTGCCGGTGTTGAGTGCCACGGTTTAAGGAAAGTGCAAGGTTGTCAGTTGACAACCTTGCCGGTCATGCGAATACTGGAGATCACTGATGACCCGTCCTTCTCACTCGAAGAAAGAGGTCGAAGAAGCACTCAGGCATGCCGAAGAGCAGGGCTGGCGCATAGAGCTGGGTGGTAGCCACGCTTGGGGACGAATCTACTGTCCCTACAACGATGAAGAGTGTCGCTGCGGCGAGTTCTGCATCACCAGCGTGTGGAGCACACCGAAGAACCCAGGCAACCATGCGCGTGCCCTTCGGCGCGTCGTCGACAACTGCACCACGCACCGTAAGCAGCGGCAGACCGCTGAGGGCGCAGAGGAGTAGCGCTATGGAATACATCTTCACCCTGAAATACCAACTGGCCGACGATGACCGTGATCCGGAAGCGTTGGTCGAGCGTCTCGGCGAGGCTGGCTGCGACGATGCCCTGATCGGCATTGGTCAGCCAGGTCGTCTGGCGCTGGAGTTCACCCGTGAAGCGGAGAACGCTGAGGCGGCTGTGCGCAGCGCACTGGCCGACGTGCGCAGTGCCTTACCGTCGGCCAGGCTGATCGAGGTGGCACCGGACCTAGTCGGACTCACCGATGTGGCGGAGATCGTCGGCGTGTCGCGCCAGAACATGCGCAAGCTGATGTTGGCTTATCCAGGCAGCTTCCCTACTCCGGTGCACGAGGGCAGTGCTTCGATCTGGCATCTGGCGGACGTGCTGGCCTGGCTGCAAGCCAAAGGCAGCTATTTGCTGCCTGGTGGCGTTCTGGATGTGGCTCAGGTAGCCCAGCAGGTCAACCTGGCCAAGGAAGAACGACGACTCACTCGCCCGGCCTCCAAGGAACTGCAAGCCCTTGTCGGATGAGGACGGCGCCGGCTTCATGCTTGGCTTGAGCCCGCCCGGACAGGGCGGGTTTTCCGTAGGTAAACATCCGGCTTGCTGATATTGACCCGAGGCGCCCGCTTGCGCTCCTCGATCCAGGCCTCCACCTCGGCCAGATCCCAGACCACGCAACGTGGTGTCAGGTTGAAGTGCCGGGGGAACTCGCCGCGACGCTCCATCTCGTAGATCGTTGATTCAGCCAGGGGGACGATCTGTCTCAGCTCATGCTTGCGAATTGTTCGCCGGAAGGGTAGGGGGCTGCCCTTCGGGAACTGCGGAAGCGACTCGTAGGCTTCCGTGCCCGGTAAGGGGAGGGACTGGTCAGAGGCGGTATCGAGAACCTCGGTAGTACGCGAAGAAGTATCCATCTCTATCTCCATGATTACGCTCCATGGGAAAGAGAGTGGATTTCAATACCAGGTAATGCACCTTGCTGTGGCGTAGTCGGAGGCTGCTTCTGGTGATTCTGTTGAAAAAGTTCCGCCGCACTCTTTTCCCAGCAAAGTGGTCTCTACCGAGCGGAGAGACACTTGCTTAAGTTGGATAATGTCCATCGCAAAGAATGTTTATGACCCAGACCAGGTAAATAGCGTGCGGAAGGCGGAGGACTCTGTTCCAACCGCGGCGAGGTGCTGATGTTGGAGGGGGCGATCTTCGAGCGTCAGGATTGAGTCGAACGGTTTGCGGATCGGTATCCCTGTCCTGCAAGTCTTGAAGGTTCCGTCCAGGTGGGAGTGGCGCCTGCCTCTGCGCGAAGGGGCTGCACAGCAGCCCCAGGGCTCTGCCCGGCAGTCCGTTGCCTGGCCGCTGCAACGGGCTGGGTTATGAGGGCTGGAGGCTGCGCTCCAGGCTACGCCGCATCGCCCAGTAGTAGGTCAGGGCTGGTACTAGCAGGCCCACCACCCAGGCCAGGTCGACGCCGTTCAGCGCATTGGCGATGGGGCCCACGTATAGCGTGGTGTTCATAAACGGTATCTCCAGCAGGATCGCTAACAGGAAGCTGCCGCAGGCCACCATGTTGACCCGGCCGTAGCGACCGTCCAAGTCGAAGATATCCTCCACGCAGTAGTCTCCTTTCCTGAGGCAGTAGTAGTCCACCAGATTGATGGCGGTCCACGGGATCAGGAAGTAACTCATGAAGAAGATGAAATTCAGGAAGTAACTGATGAAGTCTTCCTGGCTGACGGTGCAGAGCGCAGTGGCGATGACGCTGATCACCAGCATGAACAGGCCCCGCATACGTGGTGTTACTCGCAGGCGGGCGAAGGGCTCGATCACCGTGACCGTCGACATGAATGCGCCGTACAGGTTGAACACGTTGATCGCTACCTGGCCGTAGACGATGAAGATGAACAGCGGCACGGCGGCGGCGCCGAACAGCATTGCGAGATGGCTGCCGACGTTGTCGGAGAAGCCGTCGACGGCCACGCACAGCATTGCGCCGAGGATCATCATCCAGGCCCCGCCGACCACTGTTCCACCATAGCTGAACCAGAACACCCGAGACATCGGCGTGTCGCTCGGTAGATAGCGGGAATAGTCGGCGACATAGGGCGCATAGGACAGCTGCCAGGTGACCGCAATGCTGACCGCCACCATGAACTTCGACAACGAGAATCCCACGGGCGACCATTGAGTCTCGGGAATTGGCAGGCCCAGCGCCAGGCCGGTCGCGACCAGGAACACCAGGACCGAGAGTAGTGACAGCAGCTTCTGCAGGCGGTGGATCAGGCGGTAGCCGTAGAGCGCGACCACGAAGCACAGCGCGCCGATCAGGTAGATGTTGCCCGTGCCGCCCAGCGGGCTGACCGACTCGATGGCCTGCGCCGCCAGCAGGGTGTTGCTGACGAAGAAGCCCAGGTAGATGAGCATCACGAACAGCAGCGGCAGCACCGCGCCGAGCACGCCGAACTGGGCGCGGCTCTGGATCATCTGCGGGATGCCCAGTCTGGGGCCCTGGGCCGAATGCGAGGCCATGAAGACGGCGCCGATCAGCGAACCGAGGACGATCGCCAGGGCGCTCCAGAACAGGTTCAGGCCGAGCATCACCGGCAGCACGCCGGAGGCGATGGTGGTGATGTTCATGTTGGCGCCGAACCAGATGTAGAACAGCGAACCCGGCTGGCCGTGGCGTTCGTTTTCGGGGATGAAATCGATGCTTCTTTTCTCGACTTGCATGGCGATTACTCCTGTTTACGCCCGGGTTGACCCAGGGCGGATTGAAGGCGGGCAATGGTGGCGACGAACTGCTCAGGATGGTGTGCGAACTGATCGGGCTCGCTTGGGCGGCAGGACTGGCAGGCTCTTCCCTCAAGGACTTGCAGGAATTGCTCGGTGGCGAAGAGTTCGATGGCGTAAATCCAGTTGGCCATGATCAACAGCGCCGCGTTGTGGGCGGATTCAGTCGTGCTGGTGCAGGCATCGGCGATCAGGTCGACGGCGTAGCCCAGGGCGAAGGCGTCCAGCACTGTGGCCAGTACGCAGGCGTCGGTGAGCACGCCGCTGATGACCAGCCGGCAGGTTCCCATTCCCGCTAGCTGCTGAGCGAGGTCGGTGCGGTGGAATGCACTGTAACGTGGCTTGTCGATCACTCGCTCGCCGGCTCTGGGCGCCAGGCAGTCGACGATTTCCACCTGGTGGGTGCCGGCACGATAACTCCGCGGGCGACCGGCGGCGTCGACCGGCTCGCCCGGAGGCAGATCGCTGCCGTCCGTCGCGTTGACGTGCCGGGTGTAGATAATGGGGATGCCCGTCTGCCGGGCTGCATCCAGCAGGCGGATGTTGTTGTGGATAACCCGGTCGAAGCCATGCAGGGGAAAACCGTCTTCCTGCTGCATGTCGATGACGAGTAAGGCTCTGTCTGTGTTCATAAGCAACTCTTGTTGTTGTTCGGCCATGAATGCGCGTCGACTGCAGCATCGGCCGGGCGCACGAGGGCGCCATGGCGCGACGACGGGGAGTCGGACGCGGGCGAAATTCAGCGAGGAGAGTTGTTTAGCGGACTATCTGCCAGAAGCCATTCTGCTTGGCGGTAACTGAGGAACGCAGGCGCTTGAGGAATACATGGGCGGGTGTACACGTGCCGCGCAGATAGGCCATGGCGGCCCCGGGCAGTGGCTTGACGGTGCAGAGGGTGAGGCCAGTCGTGTGCATGGCGTTCGACCACCTGTGGGTTGGTGAAAGGCGGCCGGATCGCCCGATCCGGCCGCTTGCTGCATCGATTAGCGGAAAGCGGGCACCACGTGCTTGATGAAGAGCTCCAGGGATTTCTTCTTCTCGGCGTGCGGCAGGCTGTTGTCGGCCCAGAAGCTGAATTCGTCCACGCCCAGCTCCTGGTAGTGGCGGATGCGCGCGATAATTTCTTCCGGGGTGCCGATCATGGTGTTCTTGCGGATGTTGTCCAGCTCGAACTCCGGGCGCTCCTTGAACTTCTCTTCCGGGCTCGGCGGCAGCAGGCCGTTGACCGGGGTCTGCTTGTTGCCGAACCAGGCGTCGAAGGTGCGGTAGAACTTGGAGATGGCCGCGGCGCCGACCTTCCAGCCGTCCGGGTCGTCCTTGGCGTGGACGTGGGTGTGGCGCAGCACCATCAGTTGCGGACGCGGCACCTCGGGATTGTTGGCCAGGGCGGCCTCGAACTTGTTCTTCAGATCGACCACTTCCTCGTCGCCCTTCATCAGCGGGGTGACCATCACGTTGCAGCCATTGGCCACGGCGAAGTTGTGCGAGTCCGGGTCGCGTGCGGCGATCCACATGGGCGGACCGGGCTGCTGGAGCGGCCGCGGCGAGGAGGTGGAGGTGGGGAACTTCCAGATCTCGCCGTCGTGGGCGACGTCGCCCCGCCATAGCGCCTGGACCACCGGCACCATCTCGCGCAGGTACTTGCCGCCGTCGGTGGCCGGCATGCCGTTGGCCATGCGGTCGAACTCGTACTGGTAGGCGCCGCGGGCCAGGCCCACCTCCATGCGCCCGTTGCTGATCACGTCGAGCAGGGCACATTCGCCGGCGACGCGGATGGGGTGCCAGAAGGGCGCGATGATGGTGCCGGCGCCGAGGCGGATGGTGCTGGTGCGCGCGGCCAGGTAGGCCAGCAGCGGCATCGGGCTCGGCGAGATGGTGTACTCCATCGCATGGTGTTCGCCGATCCATACGGTGCTGAAACCGCCGGCTTCCGCCAGCAGGGTCAACTCGGTGAGGTCCTCGAACAGTTGGCGATGACTGGTCTGCTCGTCGTAGCGCTCCATATGCACGAACAAAGAAAATTTCATGATGCGTTCCTCGAACCTGTGTCTGGTTGGCCATGGCCTGGCCGACTGTGGTGACGCGTTCATCGCGCTCGGTGTTTGTTGATTGCACTGGCGCCGCAGCGGCGCTGCAGCAAGGCAAAGCGGATTGCTATTTATTGGTATACCATAATACTGTATATCTGCAAGGCCTTTTTAACAGAGTACAAGCACCAGCAAGGAGCGGGGATGAACATCAAACACAAGCTGATCCTGGCATTCGCGGCGATCGCCAGCCTACCGGTGGTCCTGGTCGCGGTTCTGGTCATCCTCAATGTGCGCGGCGAGGCGCGGCAGGGTTTTCTCGACAGCAGCAGCCGCGAGATGCGCCAGGTGGACAACGCCATGCAGCTGTTCTTCGAGGGAATCGGCCAGAACGTCGACTACCTGGCGGGGCACCCCTTGTTGAACAGCCTAGACCGCGACGTCAAACGCTACCTCACGGCCGACGCCGCCCAGTTCGGCGAGGGTGAGCACGACGCTCGGGTGTTCGAGCTTTTCGCCGCCCTGGCGGCCAGTCATCCGGCCTACGCCTATCTGTCGTTGGGCACCAACGAGGGTGGTTATGTGTTCTGGCCCGGCGATGCCAGCCTGGCCAACTACGACCCGCGCACCCGCCCCTGGTATCAGCGGGCGATGGCCAACCCCGGTAAGACCCTGCGCACCGAGGCCTACTACTGGGCGGCGGACGATGTGGTGCTGGTCAGCACCGTGCGCAGTTTCGCCAACCGCCTCGGGAAGGAGGGTGGGGTGGTGAACATCGACGTGTCGCTGCAGCAGCTCACCGACATCGTGCGGCAGATCAAGCTGGGTGACAGCGGCTACCTGATGCTGATGGAGAAAAACGGTACGGTGCTGGTGGACCCTAGCCAGCCGCAGCATAACTTCAAGGCCCTGGCCGAGCTAGGCGAGGGCTATGCGCGCCTGGCCGCGACTCAGCAGGGGCTGGTCGAGGTGGAGCTGGACGGCGAGCATTACATGGCCAATGTCTACAGCTCAGAACAGCTGGGTTGGCAGTTCGTCGGGCTGATCCGCGAGAGCGAGGTGATGGCCGCCGCAACCCGCCTGACCTGGATCATCGTGCTGATCGCGGCCCTGGTCGCGCTGGCGTTCGCCGTCACTGGCGCGCTGTTTGCCGGGTTGATCGTGCGGCCGATCCGCGCCGTGGCCAGCGGGCTGGCAGACATCGCCCAGGGCGAGGGCGACCTGACCACCAGCCTGGCGGTGCGCGGGCGCGACGAAACGGCGCAACTGGCCGGCTGGTTCAACCAGTTCCTCGGCGCCATTCGCCAACTGATTCAGCGCATCGGCCAGGCCGCGGCGCAGATCTATCGCATGTCGAGCAGCTCCACCGCGGTTTCGCTGGAGATGGCCAACGCCGCTTCTCGCCAGCGCGAGGCGGTGGACATGGTGTCCACCGCCTTCCATGAAATGGTCATGACCGCCAACGAGGTGGCGCGCTCCTGCAGCCAGGCCGCGGACTCGGCCGACAACGGCCAGCGCCAGGCGCACGACGGCCAACGGCAGATCGACCAGGCGGTGGCCAGTGTCGATCGCCTGAGCCGTGAGATCGAGCATTCGGTCGCGGCGATGCAGCAACTGGAGCAGGACAGCAGCGATATCCAGTCGATTCTCGGCACCATCCGCTCCATCGCCGAGCAGACCAATCTGCTGGCGCTGAATGCCGCCATCGAGGCCGCTCGCGCCGGCGAGCAGGGCCGGGGTTTTGCCGTGGTGGCTGATGAGGTGCGCGCTGGCCAAGCGTACCGCCGACTCCACCGGGGAAATCGACAGCCTGCTCGGCAACCTGGCGCGGCGCACCAACGAGATGGGCAAGCAGATGCATGCCAGCCTGGACGTGTCGCAGCAGACGGTCGGCTCGATCAACGATGCGCGCAGCAGCTTCGAGCTGATCCGCGAGTCGGTGGACGTGATCCGCGACATGAACACGCAGATCGCCACCGCCGCCGAGGAGCAGCACCAGGTGGCAGAGGAGATCAACCAGCACATCAGCCAGATTCACCACAATGCGCAGCGTGTGGCGGAGCTCGCCGGCAGCTCCAGCGAGGATGCGCAGACCCTGGCCGGGCTCTCCGATGAACTGAACCAGCTGGTATCGCGCTTCAGAACCTGAGGCGCGGCATGATCACGCGGCGATGTGTCCCAGTGCCTGCGACACATCGTGGCTTGCCGCGAGCAAGGCGGCGAGAAAGCCTTCCTGGGCAACTTGGGTATCCATCACCGCGTCCGGGCCGGACAGGTTGATAGCGGCGACGACGGCGCCGCTGTGATCGCGGATGCCGGTGGCGATGGCGGTGGAGTAGTCGGAGCGGTGCAGCACCCAGCCACGCTGGCGGTCCTCGGCGATCACCTGCTGTAGCTCCGGCAGGGTGCGCGGGGCTGGCGGCGGATAGTCGTCCAGGCGCACGTGCTGGTAGAGCGCGCTCAGCTGTACCTCGCTCAAGCCACTCAGCAGCACGCGGCCCAGGGCCGTACTGTGGCAGGGCAGGCGAGTACCGACGGGAATGTTCACCGCCAGGCGCTGCGGGGCCATGGCGCGGTACAGGTAGAGGCTATCGGTCTGCTCGCGGATGCTCAGGTGACATGACAGCGAGGTGCGGTCGCGTAGGTCGTTTAGATGGGGCATGGCCACTTCGACGATGTCGCGGCTGGCCAGGTAGGCAAAGCCTTCGCTGACTACCTGGGGGCCCAGTTCGAAGGCATGGCGGCCGACCTTGCGCAGGTAGCCCATGTCGACCAGTGTCTGCACGATGCGGTAGACGGCCGAAGGGCTGACCCCGAGACGTTCGGCCATGTCGTTCATGCCCAGGCTGCGTTCGCGGGCATTGAACATAGCGAGGATGCTCAGGCCGCGTTGCAACGCCGGCACGCGGTAATCGGTTTCCCGATCCGGGGTTTCGATGGCGGTCATTCATGGGGCTCCATGGGGCCCTGGCATTGTTGGGTGCCCCAGCATGGGTGTCTGACATGAGGCCGAATGGTGGATCGGTGAAGCGTGATCCACCCTACGGTTTGCGAGTTGCCACCCGGTTCCCGTAGGGTGGAAATAGCTGTTTATTTCCACCATGTGGCCATTGGCGGGGCATCAGGCCAGCTGCTTTTCCAGCACGTCCAGCGCCACCGGCTGGCCGCCGAACTCGTTCATGGCATCGAGCATGGCGTCGCGGAAGTACTCGAGCGACGCTCGGTCGCAGAGGATATGCAGGCGCGGCAGATCGCCCGAGCCGGCATTGATCACTATGACGTTGATCCGGGCTGCTGAAGTCTGGGCCACCTGGCCGGTGGGGAAGGCCTGTGGACGCAGGTCGACTCCGCAGAGCTTGGCCATCACCTCGGCCACGTGCCGACCGGACAGTTGCAGCCAGGCGTGGCTGTCCTGGCGCGGCAGCAGGTAGTTGCCCTGATCGGTCAACTGCCACCCAGCTTCCTCGCTGGCAATCCGCTCGCCTCGATCGGCCAGGCTGCCGAGCAGCAGGTACTCGGTCTGCGACAGGCGTGCCACCAGCGATCCGTCGGCCTGGAGCAGTGCCCGGTTGGGCACTTCTGGCAGTTGGTAGCCGCGCTCTCTGAGCCAGGTGGCGCTGTCCACGCCGCGAAAGCCCACCCGCGGCAGGTCGGTGAGGTCGATGAGCGCGCAGCGCTCGAGGGTATTGAGGCTGGTCATGGCTCAGAGCTCCTGGCGCTGGTTGTCGGGATCGAAGAAGGGCAGTTGCACCACCGTGGCCTGCACCACCTGGCCGCCATCGACTCGGATCGGAATCCGCATGCCTGGCTCGGCCTGGTCGGCGCCGGCGTAGGCCAGGCCGATGATCTGGCCGAGGGTCGCCGAATACTCGCAAGAGGTGACGTTGCCGCTGATGTCGGGCCCATTGAGCACCAGGTGACCCTCCAGCGGCTGCGCACTGCCCTTGGGCAGGGTGAAACCGACCAGCTTGCGCTTGAGCGGCTGCGCTTCGAGGATTTCGATCGAGCGCTTGCCGACGAAGAACGGTTTCTTGCGGCCGATGGCCCACTGCATGTCGATCTCGCCGGGATGGGTCATACCATCTGTGTCCTGGCTGATGATCACGTGGCCTTTCTCCAGGCGCAGCAGGCGTTGGGTCTCGACGCCGAAGGGGCGGATACCGAACTCTGCGCCGGCCTCCATTAATGCGTCCCACAGCCGTGCCCCATGACGTGCCGGTACGTGGATTTCATAGCCCAGCTCACCGACGAAACCGACCCGCATCAGCCGCGCCGGTATGCCGGCGACGCTGCCGGTGCGTGCGGCCAGATAGGGGAAGCCCTCGGCGGACAGGTCGACGTCCGCGCAGAGCTTCTGCAGCACCTGGCGCGACAGTGGCCCGGCCAGGTTGACCGCCGCCAGGGCGGCTGTGACGTTGGTGATGTCCACGTTCAGCCGCCACTGCGCGTTCCACTTGAGCATCTGCTGGTAGATGCGGTCGACGCCGCTGGTGGTGGCGGTGACGTAGAAGTGATTGTCCGCCAGCCGCGCGCAGACGCCGTCGTCGATCACCACGCCGTGCTCGTTGGTCATCAACGCATAGCGAGTGCGCAGCAGCGGCTGCTTTTTGAATGGCAGGGTGTAGATGCGCTCGAGCAACTCGGCGGCATCCGGGCCGCGCACGTCGAGGCCGCCGAGGGTGGACACGTCGATCAGGCCGACCTTCTCGCGCACGTGGCGGGCTTCTTCCTGCATGCAGCGTTCGCGATCTTCGGCCTTGCCGTAGAACGCTGGACGCTGCCAGATACCGGCGGGCATCAGCTTGGCGCCGGCGGCGACATGGCGGCTGTGCATGGCGGTGTGACGATAGGGGTCGAAGGCGCGGCCGGCGACGTGGGCCAGTTTTTCTGCTTCGAACGGCGGCCGCGCGGTGGTCACGCCGGTTTCGCCGATACTGCGGCCGGTGGCCTGGGCTACCAGGCGCGCGGTGGGCAGCGCCGAGTGGCGGCCCTGGGACGGGCCCATGCCGACGGTGGAAAAGCGCTTGACCAGTTGCACGTCGCGGTAGCCGATGCGGGTGGCGTTGACGATGTCGCGAACCTGCAGGTCTTCGTCGAAGTCGACGAAATCCTTGCCCTTGGGATGGGGGAATATCGGCCACTCGAAGTTGACCCGCGCCTCGCCGCGCAGGCTCGCTTCGCCAATGCCGGCATCCAGGCCCAGTGCTTCGACTGCCCGTGCGGCGGCGCGGGCGCCGTCGGCGAGTACGTTGTCCAGATGGTGGCGACCGCCGACCGAACCGGCGATCGCCAACCCTTCCGGCAGGCCACTGATGGCGAACTCGGCGCGCTGCTCGTCGTAGGCCAGCTTGCCGCCTGCTTGGCACAGCAGCTGGTAGACCGGCATGTAGCCGGCGGACATGCACAGCAGGTCGCAGTCGACGTGAACTCCCTGGGCGGCAACCTGGCCCTGGGCGGTGATGCGGCGGATATCCGCGCCGCTGACATGGCGCATACCCTTCTCGTGCAGGGCCTCGTACACGGTGCTGCCCAGGTGGCAGGGGATGCCCTGCTTTTCCACGGCGACCTTCAGCGCGACATCGGCCGGCTGCAAGCGCATGTCCACCAGGGCAGCGACCTGCACGCCCTGTTCGGCCAGGTCGAGGGCGGCCAGGTAGCCGTCGTCGTTGCCGGTGAGCAGCACGGCGCGCTGGCCGGGCTTGACCGCGTAGAGCTTCATCAGGCGCTGGGCGGCGCTGGTGAGCATGACCCCGGGCAGGTCGTTGTTGCGAAACACCACCGGCTGGTCGAAGGAGCCGGCGCTGACGATGCACTGCCGCGCACGCACCTTGTACATCCGTCGGCTCTGGATCACCGGCAGGTAGTTGTCGGTGAACCAGGCGTTGCAGGTGGCCTGCGTCAGTACCTGGATATTGGTGTGGCCTTGCACGGCGCTCACCAGATCACGGCGCAGCGCCTCGGCGCGGCGGCCCTCGATATCGAAACGGGCGTAGGTCAGCGAGCCGCCGAGCAGCGGCTGCTGTTCTATCAGCAGCACTTTGGCCCCGGCATTGGCGGCGGTCAGCGCGGCGGACAGCCCGGCCGGGCCGGCGCCGACGATGGCGACGTCGACGAACAGGTAGGCCTTGTCGTAGTACTGCGGCTTGAAGTTCAGATCGAGCACGCCGAGGCCGGCCTTCTTGCGGATCAGCGGCTCCCACACCTTCCATATGCCCTTGGGCTTGTAGAACGAGCGGTAGTAGAAACCCACCGGCATGAATTTGGAGAACTTGCCCAGGTAGGCGTCGCGGTCGTTGTCCAGCGAGCCGTTGAAGTTCTGCCCGGTGACGGCGAGCCCGGCTTGGAGCGCCTGGGTGTCGGCCAGCACATTGGGCTCGTCAGGCAACTGCACCAGGGTGTTGGCGTCCTGCCCGGCCATGCTCAACGGGCCGCGCGGGCGGTGGTACTTGAACGAGCGCGAGAGCAACCAGCGGCCGTTGGCGAGCAGCGCGCTGGCGATGCTGTCGCCAGCAAGACCCTGGTAATCGGTGCCGTCGAAGCTGAAACGCAGTGGCTGATCGCGGTCGATCAGCAGGCCCATGGGGGCTGGGAGGCGATTCATCGTACGATCTCCTCGGTGTGCGCGGCGAACTCGACCCGCTGGGTGAAGATTTCCTTCGGATCGAAGGTGCGAATGATCTTGTCGCTGACCGTATGGCGCTCGGCGAGGAACCAGTAGCTGGACGCGTTGTGCAGCCACCACTCGCGCACCACGCCAGCGGCGTTGTCGCTGTTGAACACGTAGTCGGCCCACTCGGAGTCGCTGCAGGTGGCCGGATCCGGCATGGCCTTGAGTTCGCCGCCGTAGGTGAATTCGCTGATGTTTCTCGGCCCGTTGAGCGGGCAGTTCATGATTTTCATCTTCCGCTCCTTTAGTGGCTGGCCGCCGTGGCGCCCATTTCGTTGACCTGCTGGAAGGTGGAAAAACGCTCCAGGGCGAAGGGCCGGATAAGCTCCGGCACCTTGCCGCCTGCGGCCACCAACTCGGCCATGGTCTTGCCGCAGATGGGCGTGGACTTGAAGCCCCAGGTGCCCCAGCCGGCGTCGAGGTAATAGTTCTGCACCGGCGACAGTCCCATGATCGGGCTGTAGTCCGGAGTCATGTCGGTAATGCCGGCCCACTGGCGCATCAGTTTGGCGTTGGCCATGAAGGGGAACATCTCGATGGCATGGGCCAGCAGGCTCTCCTTCAGATCCAGGGTCGAGCGGGTGTTGTACAGCGGATAGGGGTCGGAGCCGCCGCCGAAGACGATCTCGCCGCGGCTGGTCTGCTGCACGTAGCAGTGCAGCGCGGAGGAACTCACCAGCGGATCGAGGAAGGGCTTGAACGGCTGGGTCACCATGGCCTGCAGCGGGTAGGTGTGGATCGGCGCGCGAATGCCGGCCTTGGCCAGCATCAGCGAGCTGGCGCCGGCGATGGCCTGCACCGCGCAGCCGCACCTCACTATGCCGCGGTTGGTCTTTACCGCGGTGATGCGGCCGTTTTCGATCACCAGATCCTGCACCTCGGTGAGCTGGTGGATTTCCACGCCGCGCTTGGCCGCCTGTTTGGCGTAGCCCCAGGCCACGGCGTCGTGGCGCGCGGTGGCGCCGTCGATATGCCAGAGGCCGGCGAGCACCGGCAGGTGGCCGGGGTCGAGGTTGAGGCTCGGCACCAGTTCGCGGATCTGTTGGCGGTCGATCATCTCGGTGCGTCCGCCGAAGTGTTTGTTCACCTCGGCGCGCTGACGGAAGGCGCGCACCGTGGCGTCCGTGTGGGCCAGGGTGAGCTGGCCGCGCTCGGAATACATGATGTTGAAGTCGAACTCGTTGGACAGCTCCTTGAACAGTCGCACCGACTCGGCGTAGAAGCGCACGCCTTCGCTGGTGAGGTAGTTGGAACGAATCACAGCGGTGTTGCGCGCGGTATTGCCGCCGCCGAGGTAGCTCTTTTCCAGCACCGCGACATTGGTGATGCCGTGGTACTTGGCCAGGTAGTAGGCGATGGCCAGGCCGTGGCCGCCGCCGCCGATGATCACCACGTCGTAGGACGTCTTGAGTTCGCGCGGCGGCGGCAGGTCGACTTCCACCGGGTATTCCGAACTCAGGCCGTATTTCAGGAGATTGAAGGGCATGCTGCCTCCGCGCGCTGGGTCAGGTTGGACGGGGCCGTCTGTTGCAGGCGCGCCGCGACCAGGGTGTTTTTCATCAGGTAGGCGATGGTCATCGGGCCGACGCCGCCGGGCACCGGGGTGATAGCCGAAACCTGCGGCAGGGCAGAGTCGAAGTCGACGTCGCCCACCAGTCGCGAGCGGCCGTTTTCATCGATGCGATTGATGCCCACGTCGATCACCACGGCCCCGGGCTTGAGCCAGTCGGCATCGACCAGGCGCGGTCGGCCGACGGCGGCGACGACGATGTCGGCCTGACGGCACAGGGTCTTCAGGTTGGCGCTCTTCGAGTGCACCACGGTCACCGAGCAGTGGGCCTTGAGCAACAGGGCGGCCATGGGCTTGCCGACGATATTGGAGCGGCCGATCACCACCGCATGCTTGCCGGTCAGATCACCGCAGCTGTCCTGCAACAGGCGCAGGCACCCGGCTGGGGTGCAGGGGGTGAGCACCTCGCGGCCCTGGCTGAGCCCACCGACGTTCTCGGCATGGAAACCGTCGACGTCCTTCAACGGGGTGACGGCCTGCAGCACGCGCTGCTCGTCGATGTGTGCCGGCAGTGGTAACTGCACCAGGATGCCGTGCACCGAAGCGTCGGCATTGAGCTCGGCGATCAGTGCCTGCAGCCTGGCTTCGGCGGTATCGGCCGGCAACTTGAATTCCAGCGAGCGGATGCCGCATTCCTCGGCGCGCAGCACCTTGTTGCGCACGTAGACCTGGCTGGCCGGGTCATCGCCGACCAGTACCACGGCCAGGGCCGGGACGATGCCGGCCGCTTTCAGGGCGCGCACATCCTCGGCCACTTCGGCCAGCACGCGGGCGGCGGCGGCCTTGCCGTCGATCAGCTTGATGGGGGCTTGTGTGTTCACCGGAAGATCACCGTGCGCTCGCCATTGAGGAAGACCCGATGCTCCAGGTGGTATTTCACCGCCTTGGACAGGGCCACGGTTTCGGTATCACGGCCGATGGCGACCAGATCGTCGGGCAGGTAGGCATGGTCCACGCGCTGCACTTCCTGCTCGATGATCGGGCCTTCGTCGAGGTCCGAGGTGACGTAGTGTGCGGTGGCGCCGATCAGCTTCACGCCGCGCTCGTAGGCCTGGTGGTAGGGCTTGGCGCCCTTGAAGCCGGGCAGGAAGGAATGGTGGATGTTGATGGCGCGGCCCGAGAGCTGCTTGCACAGATCGTCGGAAAGGATCTGCATGTAGCGGGCCAGCACCACCAACTCGGTCTGGGTCTCGTCGACGATCTTCATCAGCGCCGCTTCCTGCTGGGCCTTGCTGTCCTTGGTCACCGGCAGGTAGATGAAGCGGATGCCCTCGCGCTCGGCCATGGGCCGCAGCTCGAGGTGGTTGGAGACGATGGCGGTGATCTGCATGTCCAACTCGCCCTTGTGGTGGCGATAGAGCAGGTCCACCAGGCAGTGATCGTACTTGCTCACCATCAGCAGCACGCGCATGGGCTGAGCGGTGCTGTGCAGCGCCCATTCCATCTCGAAACGCTGGGCCACGGCCACGAAGCCTTGCTCGACTTCGTCGATATCGCCTTCGTAGCGGTCGTTGAAGCGAAACACCGCGCGCATGAAGAAACGGCCGCTGGTCTCGTCGTCGAACTGCGACATCTCGCTGATGTAGCAACCCCTGTCCGCCAGATAGGTGGTGACCGCCGCAACGATGCCCGAGGCTGCCGGGCAACTGATCTTGATGATGAAATGGTCGGTGGCGTGTTGCATGTTTGGTCCTCGATTGTTGGGCGGCAGCTCAGTGCAAAAGTGGAAAATTTCGTGGGTGAAGCGAAACTTCATCTATGAATGTTTATTACTGCTGGGAAAAAAAGTTTCCTGATGCGCTTTTATAGGCGAAGCGAAGCTGCAGGTCTAGCTTGATGGGAAAATTTTTATCTTGGCAGGAAACTCTTGTCGCGTTAGCGATGGAGTGCAGAACGGTGCGCGCGGCGCACCCTACGGCGTGGCGGGAAACAGAGGGGTAGGGTGCGCCATGCGCACCGGAATGGCGTTACCGGGCGCACCCTGTGGGGGAAACGGGCCTTACTCGTTGCCGTAGTTCATCACCGACAGCAGGCGGATCGGCACCTGCAGCAGTTGCTCCGGGCCGTGCGGGATGTCGCCGTCGAAGGTCAGGCTGTCGCCGGCCTGCAGGTGGTAGAGCTGGTTACCGTGGCGATAGACCAGCTCGCCCTCCAGCAGGTGGAGGAACTCGGTGCCGGGGTGAGCGAAGGTGGGGAACTCCTCGCTGGCGTCGTCCATGCTCACCATGTAGGCCTCGAAGTTCTTCTTCGGTCCACGAGTGTGGTTGAGCAGGTGGTAGGTGTGGCCCTTCTCGGTGCCGCGGCGAACCACCTCCATGCCCTCGCCGGCCTTGACCAGGATGGCGCTGCCGTCGGGTTGGTCGTACTGGCTGAACAGTTTGGACATGGGCATGCCGAGCACGTCGCAGAGACGGCTCAAGGTATCCAGGCTGGTGGAGACCTGGGCGTTCTCGATCTTGCTCAACATGCCCTGGCTGATTCCGGCGATACGGGCCACGTCCGCCAGTTTCAGTTCCTGCGCCTGGCGCTGACGCTTGATCTGCATGCCCAGGTACTGCTCCAGGCGGAGGCGGGGAGGGATCTCGGTGGTCATGGGCGGTGAGTCCTGCACGATTTCAGTTCAAGAAAGTAAATTTCGCACTGAGAAAGTGCGAGTCCGGGCGTCCCGCTCCGGATGGCGACACGGGACTTTCCCACAGTGAAAAGGATTTTCCCATATAAACAGTAGCTCGGCGCCAAACCGAGTTCTTCCTCTGCGCGCCTTTCAGATTGGCAAGCTGCTTGCATTCCTGATGGGAAACTAAGTTTCCTGTGTGGAATTCAATGAAAAAGCCCGACCGCTACCTGCTCATTCAGACGATCCGGACTACGGTGGCAGTCGTGCGCCGCCCCGTCTTCGATCGCCTGCCATCCAACGACCGCCTTGCCCTTTTCCAGGAGTGAAGACCCATGTTGCCAACTGAAACGCAGCGCATCATCGATCAGCACGGCATCAAGTACGTGCTGGCCCAGTTCGTCGATATCCACGGCGCCGCGAAGACCAAGTCCGTGCCGATTTCCGGCCTCAAGGCGGTGGCCGAGGACGGTGCCGGGTTCGCCGGTTTCGCCATCTGCGGCATGGGCATGGAACCGCATGGGCCGGACTTCATGGCCCGTGGCGACCTCTCCACCCTGATCCCGGTGCCCTGGCAGCCGGGCTACGGCCGAGTGGTGTGCATCGGACATGTGGAAGGCAAACCCTGGGCGTACGACACCCGCTACGTGCTGCAACAACAGGTCCAGCGTCTGACCGACAAGGGCTGGACCCTGAACACCGGACTGGAGCCGGAATTCAGCCTGTTCCGCCGTGGTGCTGACGGCAAGCTACAACTGGTGGACGCCACCGATAATCTGGACAAGCCCTGCTACGACTACAAAGGCCTGTCGCGCTCCCGCGAATTCCTCGAGCGCCTGACCGAAGCCCTGCAACCGGTGGGCTTCGACATCTACCAGATCGACCACGAGGACGCGAACGGCCAGTTCGAGATCAACTACACCTACAGCGACGCCATGGAATCGGCGGACCGCTTCACCTTCTTCCGCATGGCCGCCGGCGAGATCGCCAACGACATGGGCATGATCTGCTCCTTCATGCCCAAGCCTGACCCGAAGCGCGCCGGCAACGGCATGCACTTCCACCTGTCCATCGCCAGCGCCAGCAACAAGAACCTCTTCCACGACCCGAACGACCCTAGCGGCATGGGCCTGTCGAAAATGGCCTATCACTTCGCCGCCGGCCTGCTGGCCCACGGCCCGGCCCTGTGCGCCTTTGCCGCGCCCACGGTCAACTCCTACAAGCGCCTGGTGGTGGGGCGCTCGCTGTCCGGTGCGACCTGGGCGCCAGCCTTCATCGCCTTCGGTGCCAACAACCGCTCGGCCATGGTGCGCGTGCCCTACGGCCGCCTGGAGTTCCGCCTGCCGGATGCCGGCTGCAACCCCTACCTGGTCACCGCCGCGATCATCGCCGCCGGCCTGGACGGCATCGACCGTCAGCTGGAGCCGGACACCATCTGCAACGAGAACCTCTACAACCTGAGCCTCGAAGAGATCGCCGCGCGCGGCATCAAGACCCTGCCGCAGTCGCTCAAGGAAGCCACCGACGCCCTGGAAGCCGACCCGCTGTTCCGCGAGGTGCTCGGCCCCGAAATCGTCGACGAATTCATCAAGCAGAAGCGCATGGAGTGGGTGGAGTACAGCCGCCACGTCTCCGACTGGGAGATCCAGCGCTACACCGAATTTTTCTGACAGCCCGTCGCCCATTTACCTGCCCCGAGGAGACACGCCATGTGCGGAATCGTAGGTCTTTACCTGAAGAAGCCCGAGCTGGAAGGCCAGCTCGGCAAACTGTTCGAACCCATGCTCGAAGCCATGACCGACCGTGGTCCGGACAGCGCCGGCTTCGCCATCTACGGCGATGAAGTGGCCGACGGCTGGGTCAAGCTGACCCTGCAGGCCATCGAGGCCGACTACGGCTGGAAGCACCTGATGGGATCGCTGGAAGGCCGCCTGGGTTGCTCCCTGGACTGGTTCCAGAACGCCAGCGCCGCGGTGCTAAAGGTCAACTGCGATGAAGAGCGCGTACGTGCCGCCCTCGCTGACCTCGCCCCCGACGTGCGCATCATGAGCGCCGGCCAGAGCATCGAGATCCTCAAGGGCATGGGCCTGCCGAAGGAAATCTCTGAGCGCTTCGGCCTCGCGAACATGAAAGGCAGCCACATCATCGGCCACACCCGTATGGCCACCGAAAGCGCGGTGACCATGGAAGGCAGCCACCCGTTCTCCACCGGCGCCGACCTCTGCCTGGTACACAACGGCTCGCTCTCCAACCACTTCCGCCTGCGCCAGGAGCTCAAGCGCCAGGGCATCGTCTTCGAGACCGAGAACGACACCGAGGTGGCCGCTGGCTACCTGACCTGGCGCCTGCAGCAGGGCGACAGCCTGAAGGAGGCCCTGGACCACTCCCTGGAGGATCTCGACGGTTTCTTCACCTTCGCGATTGGCACCCGCAACGGTTTTGCGGTGATCCGCGACCCCATCGCCTGCAAGCCGGCGATTCTCGCCGAGACCGACGACTACGTGGCCATGGCCTCGGAGTACCAGGCCCTGGCCAGCCTGCCGGGCATCGACAAAGCCAAAGTGTGGGAGCCGGAGCCGGCGACCATGTACATCTGGGAACGCGCCTGAGGAGCCTGCGCATGAAAACCATCGACCTTTCCACCGCCTCGGTGCGTGAACTGAACCAATCCCTGCATGGCGAAGTGCAGGACCGCGAATGGCTGGTGACCCATCCGGACGGCAAACACAACCTCGCCGTTGGCGTGAACCAGGCCGTGAGCATCGATATCCAGGGCCACGCCGGTTACTACTGCGCCGGCATGAACCAGAAGGCCTGCATCACCGTGCACGGCAACGTCGGTGTCGGTGTGGCGGAGAACATGATGAGCGGTTCGGTGCGGGTCAAGGGCAGTGCGTCCCAGGCCGCGGGCGCTACCGCCCATGGCGGACTGCTGGTGATCGAAGGCGACGCCGGCGCGCGTTGCGGCATTTCCATGAAGGGTGTCGACATCGTGGTTGGCGGCAGCATCGGCCATATGAGCTGCTTCATGGCCCAGGCGGGCAGACTCGTGGTGTGCGGCGATGCCGGTGACGCCCTCGGCGACTCGCTGTACGAGACCCGCATCTACGTCAAGGGCACGGTCAAATCGCTGGGTTCGGACTGCATCGAGAAGGAGATGCGCGCCGAACACTTCGAAGAGCTGGCCGAGCTGCTCGGCCGCGCCGGCTTCGCCGAGGATCCGGCCAGCTTCAAACGCTACGGCTCGGCGCGCCAGCTGTACAACTTCAAGGTCGACAACGCATCGGCTTACTGACCAAACCCAGAACCCGGACGGTGCGTGCGGCCTTGGCGGCCCCGCGTACCCTTCAGGCGGGCACCAACACGACGTAGGGTGCGCTGTGCGCACCATCGCCCCGACGAGGAATCTGCAATGAGCGAACACAACACCCCGGTACTGCGCGAGTCCGCTACCTTCGACCGCTTGACCATCCAGGAGATACAGCGCGCCGCCGAAACCGGCATCTACGACATTCGCGGCGGTGGCACCAAGCGCAAGGTGCCGCACTTCGACGACCTGCTGCTGCTCGGTGCTAGCGTCTCCCGCTACCCGCTGGAAGGCTACCGCGAAAAGTGCGGCACTGACGTGGTACTCGGCACCCGCTTCGCCAAGAAGCCGATCCACCTGAAAATCCCCGTCACCATCGCCGGCATGAGCTTCGGCGCGCTGTCGGCCAACGCCAAGGAAGCCCTCGGCCGCGGCGCCAGCATCGCCGGCACCAGTACGACGACAGGGGATGGCGGTATGACCCCCGAAGAGCGCGGCCAGTCGCAACATCTGGTCTACCAGTACCTGCCGTCGCGCTACGGCATGAACCCCGACGACCTGCGCAAGGCCGACGCTATCGAGATCGTCCTCGGCCAGGGCGCCAAGCCGGGCGGCGGCGGCATGCTGCTAGGCATGAAGGTGACCGAGCGGGTCGCCGGCATGCGCACCCTGCCGATCGGCGTCGACCAGCGCTCCGCCTGCCGCCACCCGGACTGGACCGGCCCGGACGACCTGGCGATCAAGATCGCCGAGCTGCGCGAGATCACCGACTGGGAAAAACCCATCTACGTGAAGATCGGTGCCAGCCGCCCCTACTACGACGTCAAGCTGGCGGTGAAGGCCGGTGCCGACGTGATCGTCCTCGACGGCATGCAGGGCGGCACCGCGGCGACCCAGGAAGTGTTCATCGAGCACGTCGGCATCCCCATCCTCCCGGCCATCCCGCAAGCCGTGCAGGCCCTGCAGGAAATGGGCATGCACCGCCAGGTGCAACTGATCGTCTCCGGCGGCATTCGCAACGGCGCCGACGTGGCCAAGGCCATGGCCCTGGGCGCCGACGCCGTGGCCATCGGCACCGCTGCCCTGGTGGCGCTGGGCGACAATCACCCGCGTCTGGATGACGAGCTGAAGAAGATCGGTTCCGCCGCCGGCTACTACGACGACTGGCAGAACGGCCGCGACCCGGCCGGTATCACCACCCAGGACCCGGAATTGTCCAAGCGCCTCGACCCGGTGGAAGGCGGCCGCCGCCTGGCCAACTACCTGCGCGTGCTGGTGCTGGAAGCGCAGACCATGGCGCGCGCCTGCGGCAAATCGCACCTGCACAACCTCGACCCCGAGGACCTGGTGGCCCTGACCGTGGAAGCCGCCGCCATGGCCCGTGTGCCATTGGCGGGCACCAGCTGGATTCCCGGCCAACAGTTCTGAGGTCTTTGCTCGCCCCGGGCGCGTCAGCGTTCGGGGCGTTTGCATTTCTGCGGGAGTTGCTCATGAGCTTGTTCAGTGCCAATGCCGCCGGCTGGGGCTTCCTGCTTCTGGCCGGCCTCAGCGAGATCTGCTATGCCGCTGCGATTCCCCGTACTCAGGGGTTTACCCGTCTGTGGCCAAGCCTGTATTGCGGCTTCTTCATCGCCCTTAGTCTGTATCTGCTGGCTCAGGCGGTGCGCACTCTGCCGGTGGGCACCGCCTACGCCGTGTGGGTCGGCATCGGTGCACTGGGCACCGCCGTCTACGGCATCATCTATCTCGACGAACCGGCTGACGCTGCGCGGCTGGCTTGTCTGGGGCTCATCCTTGCCGGTGTGGTGGGACTCAAGCTGGTTTCCGGCACGATAGCCTGAGTCATCCGGCCCGGTCTTGCGCACAAGGCGCCGCGGGTTCTCCGGACTCGCGGCGTTTCTGCGCTTGTGGACGGTAATGCGGGATTCCTGTGCGCCGCAGCGACGGCGCTGGACAGTGGCGGGCGTGACAGGCGTGCGTCTGCTCCGTGCTGGTAGAGCACAGTCTGGCTTGAGTCGCCAGGCTGTGCTGTGTGGGTGAACGGCGCAGACTCGAGCACGCGCAGTACGCGGTGAAGAATGCAGCGCTGGTGCAGGAGGGGCGCGGGTGCGGTCAGAGTGCCGCTGCTGGGTGCGGCTCGATGCGCAGGCGTCAGGCGCTAGAGGCGGGAGTTGCTGCGGGGAGGAGGAAAGCCGGCAGCGGACTGCCGGCCGGAGTGCTTACTTGAGTTTGGGCAGCTTGTCGTCCGGTAGGGCGTAGCTGTGCTTCTCATGAATCATGGTGGCGATCAGCGCGTAGAGGCTGACGCCAGCCACCAGCAGGCTGATGAAGACCAGGATCGCCGGCTTGTCGGCGAAGGTGAAGACGGCGCTGGCGCCGTCGAAGGTAGTGATGCTCATGGGCAATGCTCCTGGGGGTGGGCCCGCCGCCGGGCGGCGGCAGGCGGCATGGCCGTCAGGCCGGTTTGCTTTCGCCGATCAGGCTGGCAGGTGCCGGGGCGGCGCCGCCAACGCTGGTACTCGGGCCGTACATCGAGTTCCATTCCGGATAGGCCTGGGCCGGGACCTCGGTCAGGTCGAGACCGCGTTCCTCGGCGTGGGCCGGTACGCGCAGCATGCCGAACTGCTTGAGGGCGTAGGACAGCACGTAGCCGGGGATGAAGCCCAGCGCTGCCAGTACCACGGCGCCGCCGAGTTGGCCGAGGAAGCTGATCGGCGCCATGCCGTTCACGTTCGGGTAGCCGGCCAGGAAGATGCCGCTGATCACCAGGCCGGCAAAGCCGCCGAAGCCGTGTACGGCGAAGGCTCCGACCGCGTCGTCGAGGCGGAACTTGAGCAACAGGTTGTTGACCAGCGGCGCGGTGGCAGCGACGCCCATGCCGATCAGGTAGGCCAGGCCGGGGTGGTAGAGGTCCAGGCCCGGTGCCACGGAGATGATCCCGACCAGGCCGCCGGACATCATCCAGAACGGCTCGCGGGTGGTCAGGTAAGCGCCGATCAGACCGCCGGCGAAGCCCATCAGGGTGTTGAAGGCGAAGGCCGAGAGGGTGGTCGGCTGACCGTAGATGTTGATCCACTGGGCGCCTGCGTTGTAGATGATGCAGCCGCCGAGGAAGCCGAAGAAGCCGACGATGATCAGCATCAGGCCGATCACGCTCATCGGCATGCTGTGGCCGACGATGGCGTTGGCGCTGCCGTCCGGGTTGAAGCGGCCGATCCGTGCGCCGAGGTTGATCACCACGGCCAGGGCGAAGAAGCCGGCGATCATGTGCACCACGCCGGCGGCACCGACGTCATGGTAGCCCCACTTGACGGTCAGCCAGCCTTCCGGGTGCCAGCCCCAGGCGGCAGCGACCAGCCAGAGGAAGCCGCCGAGGACGATGGTGAGGATGATGAAGGCGCTCATCCGCGCCCGCTCGATCAGCGCGCCGGAGAGAATCGAGCCGGTGGTGGCGGCGAACATGGCGAAGGCCGCCCAGAAGATGCCGGTGGCGTTGTCCTGGATGTTCGGCCCCATGGATTCGCTCCAGGGCATGCCGGCGAGGAAGGCATCCATGCGTGGCACGATGCCGTCCGGGAAGGCGTTGTATACCGCCCAGCCGAGCAGGAACACGCTGGGGATGATGAAGCCGAACGCGAGGATATTCTTCACCCCGGCCGCCAGGGCATTCTTCAGGCGCGATGCGCCGATTTCGTAGGACAGGAAGCCGGCATGAATGCAGACCATCAGGGCGATACACCACCAGTAGAATATTTCCATACTCAGGGTGTTGGTCATCTCTATCAGAGCCTGCAGCTCCTCCAGAGTGGGGGTTTTCTGCTCTTCCATCAGTCGATCCTCGAGACGAATTCGTGGTGATAAAGCGGTGTTGGCAGTTTTTATTGGAATGTGCGCCCGCAGGCCCTTGGTGTTTATCTGTAGTTATAAAAAGTTCTCTGCATGAATAGGCAATCCCTGTGCCAGAACGCTTTGCGCGTGCCGCCCCTGAGTGACGGGGCGGTGGCGGCGAGCGCGGCGAAAAAGATGCCCCGTTTCTGCCCGTACAGCCTGTGATATGCCTGAAGTTGGGTCGTGTTTCAGCGCTTCTGCTGCAACATGGCCTGGATCTGTTGCACCGAGTCCTGGGTGCGCCTGGCCAGATTGCGCACCTCGTCGGCGACCACGGCGAAGCCGCGGCCCTGCTCGCCGGCGCGGGCCGCTTCGATGGCCGCGTTGAGGGCGAGCAGGTTGGTCTGTTCGGCAATGCCCTTGATCACCCCGGCGACCTGGGCGATCTGCCCGTAGGTGCTGTGGATGTTGGCCTGCTCGCGTTCGTGCATGCTGGCGGCGGTTTTCTCGTCGCTGATTTCGCGCACCGCACCGGTGACATAGAGCAGCTTGCCTTGCGCATCGCGCAGGCAGCGGCCGCGTTCGCGGAACCACAGCTCGCCACGGGTCTTGTGGCGCATGCGGTACTCCACGGCGTAGAAACCATCGTCGCTCTTGTCCAGCATCGAGGCGCTGAAGGCCTGCATGACCTGTTTGAGGTCGTCCGGGTTGACCACCTTGAAGTAGCTGTCCCAGCCATCGGGAAATTCCGCCTGGCTGTAGCCGATCAGTTCGCGGAACTGCGCAGACCAGCGGATCAGGTTCTGCGGGTGGTCGGGGTCGCCGTTCACCACGTTCATCGCCCAGCAGCCTTCGGTCAGGGTGCGTTTGGTCAGGTCCCAGACCTGACGTTCCTCGTTCCAGTGCGCACGCTCGGCGGTGAGGGTTTCGAACTGCTGGCGGCTGGCCTGCAGCTCGTCCTCGAGCAGGGCGCATTGCTGTTCGGCCTGCGCCAGGCGCTGTTGCAGGGCGGCGTATTGCTCGGTACTGCAGGGCGCCGGCGGTAGTTGCTCGGCGTGCTGGCGAATGCGCTGCAGCTCCGTCCAGTCGTGTTGCAGGCGCTGCAGGCTGCCGAGCAGCTGCGGCTGGCGCTGCAAGTGCGGGCGGCTGGTGTCCTGCGGTCGCTGGGCGAGCAGGCTGTCGAGCCATTGGTTAAGTTCGCTGGCCAGGTTGCGAGTCGCGTTGTTGAACCACATCGGCCGGATCTCCTTGGCTATGGGATGAAACGCGTAGGGGCGAGCCCTGCTCGCAAGCAGAGCCCGCTCCTACAGATGGCGGCTTCCCTAGCAATTCCTTCTCCAAGATCAGTACTGCCGCGTAGCTCGCGACTGATGGGCATGCCAATGCCGCGGCTAAAGCCTCGAAGCGGAAAGCTTCGCCCCGGGGCGGTGCTCCCACAGGGATGACGTATGCCCTCCACTTTTGCAGCAGCCGCGCCCCGCGGCGAATGGGAATAGCCAGCCATCACGACCTACGCCCGCACACGGTTCTTGTCCGGGTCGTAGGCGACAGTGCCGGCGCTCACCGTTGCCGCGATGCGTTTCTGCTGGCCGTCGAGCTTGCCCACTTCCAGCCGGGTGCCGGGCTCGCAGTAGGAGGCGTCGAGACGGCATAGGGCGATGTTCTTGCCCAGCGCTGGCGAGCGGGTGGCGCTGGTGATCACCCCGACCTGGGCGCGGCCGAGGTGTACGCAGTCGCCGTGGGACGCTGGCTCGTTGCCTTCCAGTTCGAGGCCGGCCAGCCTGTGCATCGGGTGTTCCTTGCGCCGCAGCAGCGCCTGGCGGCCGATAAAATCGTCCTGCTTGCTCTTCAGCGGCACGCAGAAGCCGATGCCGGCCTCGAACGGGTCGGTCTGGTCGCTGAACTCGTAGCCGGCGAAGATCAGCCCTGCCTCGATGCGCAGCATGTCCAGGGCGTGCAGGCCGAGCGGTGCCAGGCCCAGTGGCTCGCCGAGTTGCCAGAGGCGTTGCCAGATCTGCATGGCATCGCTGGGGTGGCACCAGATTTCAAAGCCCAGCTCGCCGGTGTAGCCGGTGCGCGAGACCATCAGCGGACAGCCGTTGTAGTCGCCCAAGCGGCCGGTGAGGAAGCGGAACCAGCCCAGCTCTGCCAGGGGCGGCTGGGTACCTGGCGTCCAGATCATCTGCTGCAGCAGTTGGCGGCTGAGCGGGCCTTGCACAGCGATGTTGTGGATCTGCTCGGAGGCGGATTTGATCCACACCTTCATGTCCAGTTTCTCGGCCTGCTGGCGCAGCCATTCGCCACCGAAGTCCTCGCCGCCGATCCAGCGGAAGGCGTCCGGGCCAAGGCGCAACAGCGTGCCGTCGTCGAGCATGCCGCCATGCTCGTAGCACATGGCGCTGTAGACCACCTGGCCTACCGCCAGCTTGCGCACGTCGCGGGTCAGGCAGTAGTTGAGCAGGGCTTCGGCGTCGGGGCCGAGCACCTCGAATTTGCGCAGGGCGGAGAGGTCCATCACCGCGACCCGTTCGCGGCAGGCGTGGTATTCCGCCAGCGTGCCGTAGCCGTCGAACTGGGTGGGGGTCCACCAGCCGCGGTAGTCGATGAAGTGGCGGGTGAGGGCAGAGGTGCCGGGGTGGAAGCCGCTCTCGCGGGTCAGCACCGGGTCGGCGTCGGGTGTCTTGCGAGTGGCCATGGCGATACTGAAACGCTCCTGTTCGGAATACACGCGGATGTGGATGTCGGTGGGCTGCCAGCCATTGGCCGGGTCGATGTCGTCCGGGCAGGAGCTGCTGGCGCAGACCAGGTCGGTCATGGCGCGCAGCAGTACATAGTCGCCGGGGCGCGACCAGGGCTCGTCGAGGGTCAGTTGCTGGTGGGCGTCGATGCCGGTGTTGAAGAAGAAATTGATCGCCGGCCAGCCGGGGCGGCCGTGCACGCCATGCTTGGCCAGTGCGCGGCTGATGTTGTCGCTGCAGTTGGCGTGGCCGAAGTAACCCTGGCTTTCGTAGTAGCGCGCGGTGCAGGCCAGGGCAAAGGTGTCGTGGCGGCCGACGGTGTCGCGCACCACCTCCAGCATCGGCTGCATGTCGCGGTCGAAGAATTTGCTGAACAGGCCGGGGCCCGGGTAGGCATTGCCGTTCAGGGTGCGGGTGACGGTGGGGTCGAGGTCGATCTCGCGGCCGGCGTCGAGGCCGCGCCGGTCGAAGGCGACGAAGTCCGAGCATTGCCGCCCGGCGACGTCGATCACCTGGATGTACTGGCCGGCAGCGACCACGTAATCGCGCGCCGTGCCGGGGTGGATGGTGAACTCGTCAACCAGTTCGCCGAGCGGCGCCGGCAGTGTCGGCAGCAGCAGGCTGGACGGGTTGGCGCGTTGGATCAGCAGGCGCAGCTCGCTGGCGCGCGTCTGCTGGTCCACCGGCGTCTGTCCGCCGGGTGCGGCGACTATCACCAGCAGTGCTGCGCTGGCGCTGAGGGTGCGGCGGTAACCGGCTGGGGTGCCGGGTGGCCAGAGCCGCGCGGCAGGCGGCAGGTGGCGGCAATCGATGCCGCGGCGCAGCAGCGCGGCGCCGACCTGGGCCGCCTCGCGGCTGCCGTCGTGCAGCAGGTGAGTGATGAACTCGGCACCCGGGCAGGCGGCGAGCCCGAGGGCGGTAAGCGCCGCTCGGCCATTGTCGGCGAAGGCCAGCAGCTCGGCGGCCTGGTCGCCTTCGAGGTCGATCAGCTCCAGGCGGTCGCCCGGCTCCAGGGCCACCACGGTCAAGCCGCCGGGGGCGACGCGGTGGCGTTCCAGCCCTGGGGTACGGGCGAACAGCGCCGGCTCCAGCGGCCGGGAAATCACGGGCAGGTTCATGTCATGGCTCCACGCAAGGATTCGTTCCGTAGGGTGCGCCGTGCGCACCGACAGCCGTGGCATTCGAGGGCCATCCATTGGTGCGCGCAGCGCACCCTACGGGTACGGTTTCAACCCACGGCTTTGATGGCGGTCGACGGCTCGTCGGCGAGGTAGGCGGATAGCGAATCGTCCAAGGCCTGCAGCCAGGGCGTGTGGTGCGGCGTGGCCAGGGTGCCGGTGATCAGCAAGCGGAAGCACTTGTCGCGGTAACCCATAATGTTTTCGTACTTGTCATGCTTCCATTCGAGGAAGGTCTGGTTCACCGCGGCGATGTCGAAGCTCGGGTAGTCGGTGGCTTCGATCAGTTGGCGGATGTACTCGCCCTGGAACTCGAACATCTGCTGGGCGGTTTCCAGGGTTTCTTCTTCCTGACGCCAGGCCAGGTTCTCAGCGTGCATGCGCTCCTGATCCGGCAGAGCGATGCGGCCGAGGATCACATCGCGGGCGTACCAGGCCTGGGCGTCGAACATGTTGAAGCTGTACCACTGGTCCTGCATGCCGAGGTAGATCAGCCTGGGGTTCTGCTCCCAGAACACGCCCTTGTACAGATTCAGCGGCCACAGGCGGTTGCCGGTCTTCAGGCGCAGTTCTTCCGGCAGGAAGGGGAAGTGGTGCTTGTAACCGGTACAGAGGATCACCGCGTCCACGTGCTTGCTGCTGCCGTCGGCGAAAAAGGCGGTGTTGCCGCAGACGCGCTGCAGCAGCGGCTTCTCTTCCCAGTTCGACGGCCAGCGATAGCCCATGGGCGCGCTGCGGTAGCAACTGGTGATGGAGCGGGCTCCGTACTTGAAGCATTGCGAGCCGATGTCCTCGGCCGAATAGCTGCCGCCGACGATGAGCACATCCTTGCCCTTGAATTCCAGGGCGTCGCGGAAGTCGTGGGCGTGCAGCACACGGCCGCCGAAGGATTCGAAACCCTCGAAGTAGGGCACGTTTGGGGTGGAGAAGTGGCCGCTGGCGACCACCACGTAGTCGAAGGTTTCGCTGTAGGTCAGATCCTGCTCGTAGCTGTGGGCGGTGACCTCGAAGGTGCCGTTGGCAGCGTCCCAGGTTACCCCGCGCACCGTGGTGTTGAAGCGGATGAAGGGGCGCACGCCGGCCTTCTCCACGCGGCCCTTGATGTAGTCCCAGAGCACCTCGCGCGGTGGGTAGGAGCCCATGGGGCGGCCGAAGTGTTCGTCGAAGCTGTAGTCGGCGAACTCCAGGCATTCCTTTGGCCCGTTGGACCAGAGGTAGCGGTACATGCTGCCGTGAACCGGCTCGCCGTGTTCGTCCAGGCCAGTGCGCCAGGTGTAGTTCCACATGCCGCCCCAGTCCGATTGCTTCTCGAAGCAGACCAGCTCGGGTATCTCGGCGCCCTCGGCATGGGCCGACTGGAAGGCACGCAACTGGGCGAGGCCACAGGGGCCGGCGCCGATGATGGCGACTCGTTGTTTCATGCGGGGTTCTCCAAGGTAGATAGGGGCAGGCCGGTGGCCGGGTGCTGGAGGCGCGCCGCGACCAGGGTGTTCTTCATCAGGAAGGCGATGGTCATGGGGCCGACGCCGCCGGGCACTGGGGTGATGGCGGCGGCGCGGGTGAGGGCGGAGTCGAAGTCGACATCGCCGACCAGGCGCGAACGGCCGCCTTCGTCGATGCGGTTGATGCCGACGTCGATGACCACGGCACCGGGTTTCAGCCAGTCGGCGTCGACCAGACGCGGTTTGCCGACGGCGGCGACGACGATGTCGGCCTGGCGGCACAGCTCGCGCAGGTTGGCGCTTTTCGAGTGCACCACGCTGACCGAGCAGTGGGCCTTGAGCAGCAGGGCGGCCATGGGTTTGCCGACGATATTGGAGCGGCCGATGACCACCGCATGCTTGCCGGTCAGGTCGCCGCAGCTGTCCTGCAGCAGGCGCAGGCAGCCCGCCGGGGTGCAGGGCGTGAGCACGTCGCGGCCTTGGCTGAGGCCACCGACGTTTTCGGCGTGGAAGCCGTCGACGTCCTTCAGTGGGTTGATCGCCTGCAGCACGCGGGTTTCGTCGATATGCGCCGGCAGCGGCAACTGCACGAGAATGCCGTGCACGCTGTAGTCGGCATTCAGGCTGTGGATAAGTGCCAGCAGGTCGGCTTCAGCCGTGTCTGCCGGCAGCTTGTGTTCCAGGGAGCGGATGCCGCATTCCTCGGCGCGCAGCACCTTGTTGCGCACATAGACCTGGCTGGCCGGGTCGTCGCCGACCAGCACCACGGCCAGCGCCGGTTTGATGCCGGCGGCTTTCAGGGTGCGCACATCCTCGGTCACTTCGGCCAGCACGCGGGCGGCCGCCGCCTTGCCATCGATGAGCTTGGGAGACAGGACGGCGCTCATCGGAAGATCACCGTCTTGTCGCCGTTGAGGAGCACGCGGTGTTCCAGGTGGTACTTCAGCGCCTTGGAGAGGGCCACCGTCTCGGTGTCCCGGCCGATGGCGACGAGGTCATCGGGCAGATAGGCGTGGTCCACGCGCTGGACTTCCTGTTCGATGATCGGGCCTTCGTCGAGGTCCGAGGTGACGTAGTGTGCGGTGGCGCCGATCAGCTTCACGCCGCGCTCGTAGGCCTGGTGGTAGGGCTTGGCGCCCTTGAAGCCGGGCAGGAAGGAATGGTGGATGTTGATGGCGCGGCCCGAGAGCTGCTTGCACAGATCGTCGGAAAGGATCTGCATGTAGCGGGCCAGCACCACCAACTCGGTCTGGGTCTCGTCGACGATCTTCATCAGCGCCGCTTCCTGTTGGGCCTTGGTGTCGCGGGTCACCGGCAGGTAGATGAAGCGGATGCCCTCGCGCTCGGCCATTGGCCGCAGGTCGAGGTGGTTGGAGACGATGGCGGTGATCTGCATGTCCAGCTCGCCCTTGTGGTGGCGATAAAGCAGGTCCACCAGGCAGTGGTCGAACTTGCTCACCATCAGCAGCACGCGCATCGGCCGCTGGCTTTCGAACAGTTCCCAGTCCATGGCGAAGGGCACGGCAATGTCATCGAAACCCTGGCGCAGGGCGTCGATGTCCGCCCGGGTCGTGTCATTGAAGCGGAACACCGCACGCATGAAGAAGCGCCCGGTGAACTCGTCGTCGAACTGCGCCAGCTCGCTGAGGTAGCAGTCGCGCCCGGCCAGGTAGGTGGTGACCGCCGCGACGATGCCGGAGGTGGCCGGGCAACTGATCTTGAGGATGTAATGATTCATGGTGGTGGCTCTCGTGCAGGCAAGGTCGTGCGCTCAGCCCTTGGCGGTGCGCTTCTTCTTCTCGGGGTCGTCGAACGGCAGACTGTGGGCGATGGCGGCGCAGTCGAGGCTGCCGCGCACCTGCAGGGGCACGCCCTGCTCGGCGATCTGCGGCTCGACACGGGCGATGGCCATGGAGCGTTCGGTCAGGCGCGAGTACATGGAGCAGGTGATGACGCCGACCTGACGGCCGTCGTGCCAGAGGGTGTCGCCGCCTTGGGCGGCCTGGTGGCCGTCGAGCAGCACACCGAAGATCTTGAAACGCTCCTGGCCCTTGAGCCGGTAGTGCTCGCCGGCGCCACGGAAGTCCTGCTTGCCGGGCGATACGGTGAAATCCAGGCCCAGTTCCCACAGGGTGTCGCCGGCCTTCTGATCGGCGAAGGGGTACATCTGCGAGTTGTCGTAGGGGAAGAACAGCAGGTAGCTCTCCACCCGTAGCCAGTCCAGGGCGGTGAATGCGCAGGGGATGATGCCGTAGCCCTTGCCCTGCTCCAGGATGGCGTCCCAGATCGCTGGGGCGTCGGCGGCCTTGCAGAAGATCTCGTAGCCGCGTTCGCCGGTGTAGCCGGTGCGCGAGATCATCACCGGGCGGTCGAACAGCTTGGTCTGCAGGTGGTGGAAGTAGGGCAGGTCGCGGATGCCCGGTACATGCTCGGCGAGAAAATCCACCGCGCGTGGGCCCTGCAGGGACAGGTCGTGCAGGTCGTCGTCGAACAGCACCGCCACCTGGCGGCCCTGCGCCGAGCGGATCAGCATCTCGTGGCCGGTGCCGGCGCCGTGCACCACCATGAAGGCGTTGGGGCCGGTACGGTAGACGATGCAGTCGTCGATGAACTTGCCGTCCTCATCGAGCAGGCAGGCATACACCGATTTGCCCGGATACAGCTTGCCGATGTCGCGGGTGGTGGCGTAGTCCAGCAGGCTTTCGGCGTGCGGGCCGACGTAGTGCACCTTCTTCAGCCCGGATACGTCCATCAGGCCGGCACGGGTGCGGATGGCTTCGTGGTGGTCGGCCAGGTCGCTGGCGTAGGTCCAGGCGGTGCCCATGCCGTTCCAGTCTTCGAGTTGCGAGCCGAGTGCCAGGTGACGTTCGCGCAGCGCGCTGATGCGCCATGAATTGGCCATGGTTGAATCCTCTTGTTGGGGGAGTGTTCAGGCTTCGGGATCGAACCGGCGTAGCCAGTCCACCAGCGTCTGGCGGTAACGGGTGATGCCCTTGTAGTCGGCGATGGGATCGGGCAGGTCGCGCATCACCCGGTGCAGGCGTTGGGCCCAGGCCGGATTGCTGACCAGTTCATCGAGGCTGATGAGGTAGGTGCGGATGCCGAACAGCAGCGCGTTGGAGCGCGGCAGGCGGGCCATCAGTTGCAACTCGACGCGCAGGTGCACCAGGCGGCCGACGTTGTCCGGCGTGACCTTGCCGCGATCGTTGCCCCATTCGTGGTAGGTCTCGGGCGAGGTGTCCAGGCGCGGGTTGATGGTCAGGGTCCAGTTCAGCCGGCGTACCGGCGCACCGACCTGGATGTTCAGCAAATACTTCAGCGCGCGGTCGAACACGCCCATCTGGTGCGCCATCGGCACCGGCGAATGCCACTGCTTGAAGCTCATGCCGGCGTCGAAGCGCAGCGACCAGTCGGCCGGGCAGGTGACCATGCCTGCGTCCATGAACAGGTCGCCGTCGCGCTGGTCGAGCACCGCGAAGTCGCCCTGCATCTGCCGGGTGATGTACTCCAGCGGCTCGCAGGGCAGGCTGGCCGGGTCGCCGAAAGTGAAGCGCTGGTCGATGCCCAGAGCCAGGTTCTGCCAGTGCCAGGCATCGCCTTGCCGCGTCAGGCGAAAGTGCTGTGGGTAATCGCGGGCCAGGTGCTCCATCAGCATGGCCAGGGTGTCCCAGGCGGCCTGGGCCATATGCGGCATCACCAGGCAACGGCCGGGGTCGAGTTCCAGCACGCGGGCGCGCTCGGCCATCTCGGACACGTAGTGCTCGTCCACGTCGAATTGATGTTCGAACACCGAGCCGGGATCGCGCGACACCGCCGGCTCCAGGTTGACCGAGTACATGTACTGGTCTTCCGGGAAGGGGAAAGGAAAACGGGCGATGGCGGCGGGGCTGTTGCGGAAGCTGAAGTCTTCCCGGTAGCTCTCCAGCGGTTTGAAGGTCAGGGTCATGGGTGGCGTCTCCGGGTCAGAGGTCGAGCAGGATCGGGCTGCCGCAGCCACGCGAGACGCAGGGCATCAGGCTGCTGGTGCGCTCGTTGGCGCTAAGAAAGTGGTCGCGGTGTTCCACGTCGCCTTTCAGCCAGGGCGTCTGGCACTGGCCGCAGACTCCGCCCCGGCAGAGGTTGGGCACCTCCACACCGGCAGCCTCCAGGGCTTCCAGTAGGCTTTCGTCCGCCGCCACTTCCAGTTGTTGGCCACTGCGCGCCAGCTCGACGCGGAACGGCTGGCCGGGCTCCGCCGCGGCAAAGGCTTCCCAGTGCACGCGGCGCGGGCTCCAGCCCTGGGCGGAGGCCTGTTCCTGAAGGTCCAGAAGGAGCGATTGCGGGCCACAGGCGTAGACGTGGGTACCCAGCGTGCGGCCCTGCAGCAGGCTGGCGAGGTCGAGGCGGCGCTGGCCGCTGAGGTATTCGTGCAGACGTGGACCGAGTTGCTGGCGCAGTTCATCGACATAGGCGTCGCTGCTGCCGGCGCGGTAGGCGTAGTGCAGTTCGAAGTCGGCGCCCCGGCGCAGGAGCTCCTGGCTGTAAGCGAGGAAGGGTGTGATGCCGATGCCGGCGGCCACCAGGATGTGCTTTTGTGCTTCACCGTGCAGCGGGAAGAGGTTGGCCGGTGGCGACAGGCGCAGGCGGTCGCCGACCTTCAGGTGCTGGTGCAGGTAGCGCGAACCGCCCCGCGAGGCGTCCTGCTGGCGCACGGCGATGCGGTACTGGCGGGTGTCGGCAGGGTCGCTCAGCAGCGAGTAGGCATTGCGCCGGCCGTTGGGCAGGTGCAGTTGCACGTGGCTGCCCGCCGAGAACCCCGGCAGTGTGCTGGCCAGTGCTTCGAAGCTGTATTCGCGGATCACCGGGGTGAGCTCACGGATGGCGGCGACGCGGACGTCGAGCAGGGTGCTCATGGCTGTACCCCCTGATACGGCTGGTCGGCATCGGCGCAGACCCCAAGGTAGGCCCCCAGGCGCTGCGAGAAGTGGCGGCGCACCTCCAGCATCACGCCGCACTGGGTGCAGGTCAGGTGCCCAGCGCTGGTGGCCGGCTGGCAGGTGGCGCAGTGCACGCAGAACACCAGGCGGGTGCCTTCCGGGCTGCTGCTCATGAAGATTTCGTCGGCCAGCAGGCCAGCGGCCCGCGCCAGGGCGTGCAGCGGCCAGACGAAGGCCTCGTCGCCGCGCAAATCCAGGCGCAGGCCGACGCGAGCGTCCTTCAGCGTCGTGCTGAGAACCAGCTGCAGGTCGGCGACGCTGGGAAAGTCCGGCAGGGCCAGATGGGTTATCCGGACCTTTCCCAGCTGCGCGGCGAGAGCGTCGCGCTCTTCCTGCCCGGCACCCTGGGTTACCAATAGGTGCTCGGACGCTGCTGGGCACGTCTGGCCGCTGGGATAGCGCGGCACGCTGAAGGGGTGGTTGGTTGCGGCGCTGCTCATGGCGGCCCTCTGGCTGTCTGGTTGGGCAGAGAATCGTCTGTTTCCTCGTGGGGAAGATAATTTCCTCTAGAGAATTAGCGCTCAATCCGCAGGAGGAGGTATGCCAAAAGGAGTAGTGCCCTTGCGCAGGCATGGAAGTTGCTGCCACAGGGAACCCGCCAACCCAGAGTCGCGTACCGGAGGAGGAGAGGAATGCACCACGCCAGCCTGGTATTGACCGCCGCGCCGCCGGTGCCGGCCTGGGAAGAGTTGACTGAGCGCGAAGGGCAGACCCTGGCGCTGATCGGCGCGGGCCTGAGCAACAAGCAGATCGCCCGTGAGCTGGGCATCAGCGACGGCACGGTGAAGATCTACGTGCGCAGCCTGCTGCGCAAATTCCGCCTCAGCTCCAGGCTGGAGCTGGCCACCCGGCTGCACCGCCGCGGCGCTTCCTGGCGCATGAGCGACGAAGCGGCTTTGCCCCCCGAGGGTGCAGACGAGGGCGTGACTGCACCGATTGCGCCCGCCGCAGGCCTGCTCGACGAACTGCCGGGGCTGATCTACCGCGGTGACAACGACCGCACCTGGTTTATGGAATACGTCAGCGCCGGCTGCCTGCCCCTGACCGGCTACCCCGCCGAGTACCTCACGCGCAGCCCTCAGCACAGCTTCGGTTCGCTGATCCTCGACGAGTACGCCGACTACATCTGGTATTGCGTGCAGTGCGCGCTGCTCAAGCGCGAGCCCTATCAGCTCAGCTACCGCATCCGTTGCGCCGACGGGCGGATCAAGAACGTCTGGGAGACGGGAGTGGGTATCTATTCCAGTACCGGCGAGGTGTTGGGGATCGAGGGGGCGATCTTCGAGCGCCACGACTGATTGGGCTGGGGCAGGGAGCGAGATTCTTGCGCGTCCCCGTTTCTGTGTGGGGGCTCTGCCCGACAGTAACCGGTTGGCAAGCTAGCAGGCGTTTGAAAAACGACCTGAGTTGCCAGCGCATACGTTTTCAACGGCCTGCTAGACGGCAAGCTGGTCATAAAAAGCCCCCGGCTAAGGGGGCAAGACAAGCACACAACAAATAGAGATCAGGCGAAGGCCGGCAGGGCGCCCATCTTGCCGCGGCAGTAGATCATCGGTTCGACGCGCTGCTGCGGCACGATCAGGTTCTGCACCGCACCCACCAGGATCGCGTGATCGCCACCTTCGTATTCGCGCCACAACTCGCACTCGATGATGGCGGTGGCGTTGCCTAGCAGTGGGTTGCCCAGCTCGCTCAGCGTCCATTCGATACCGTGGGCCTTGTCCTTGCCCTTCTTGGCGAAGGCATAGGCTTCGCCCTGCTGCGCTGCCGACAGCAGGTGGATGGCGAAGCGCTTGTTCTTGATCAGCACCGGGTAGGAGTCGGAGCTGTAGTTCGGGCAGAACAGCACCAGGGCCGGGTCGATGGACAGGGAGCTGAAGGCGCTGGCCGTCAGGCCGACGATCTGGCCATCGTCGTCCAGCGTGGTGATCACGGTGACGCCGGACGGAAAGGAGCCCATGACGAGTTTGTAGGTATTTGCATCGATCATTTCGAGTACCTGCTTGGCGTATCGGCTGCGACCAGCAGCGCTTTAGTGTCTGATGGTATACCATAATATTGTTCGTGCAAGCGCTATTTGCGGGTGCTCGCGGCTCGCCCAATGCACGGCGTCTGGCGGCCTGGCCTCGTGGGGTGACGCGGGGCCGCCCGGGTTGCACGCACCCAGCGAAGTGGCGAACAGCTGGTGCTCCCGGCGCACCCTACGCTCGTATTCGACGGCGACAGGCAAAGAAAACCCCCGCCCTGCGCAGCAGGGCGGGGGCAAAGGGGGAGTTTGCCTCAGTGCGCGCCGGCGGCCTTGCTCAGGTCGCTTTCCTGCCACTGGTTGTAGACGCAGGCATCGTCCGCGGCCCAGCGCACCAGAACCGGGGCGCCGGTTTGCAGGGGCGGGGTGCTGCCGGACAGCTCCTTCAGGGTCAGCTGGGTGCCGCCGGGGGTGGTCACGCTGCAGGTCAGGCTTTCGCCGAGGAACACGGTTTCCGCGACCCGCGCCTGGATCTCGTTCCAGCCGGCCGGCCGCGGCATGCTCCCGGCCTGCTGCGGGGTCAGCACCTGGGCTTTCTCCGGGCGCACCATCAGCAGCAGTTCCTGGCCCTCGGCGATGCCCACGGTGGGGCGAACGATCAGGGTCTGGCCCTCGAAACTGGCCGCCGCGTGGCCCTGGGCCTTGATCTTGAGAAAGTTGGAGTTGCCGAGGAAAGAGGCGACGAAGGCGTTCGGCGGGTTCTGGTACAGGTCGTAGCCGCTGCCCAGGCCAACGATCCGGCCGTGGCTGAAGATGGCGATGCGCTGCGACAGGCGCATGGCTTCTTCCTGGTCATGGGTCACATAGACGATGGTGATGCCGAGGCGACGGTGCAGGTGGCGCAACTCGTCCTGCAGGTCCTCGCGCAGTTTCTTGTCGAGGGCGCCGAGCGGCTCGTCCATCAGCAGGATGCGCGGCTCGTAGACCAGGGCGCGGGCGATCGCCACGCGCTGTTGCTGGCCGCCGGAGAGCTGGGCCGGGCGCCGGTGGGCGAACTGCTCCAGTTGCACCAGCTTGAGCATGGCCTCGACCTGGCGCTCGCGCTCGCCGCGCGCCTGCTTGCGAATGTCCAGGGGGAAGCCGATGTTGTCGCGCACGTTCAGGTGCGGGAACAGCGAGTAGCGCTGGAACACCATGCCGATGTCGCGCTTGTGCGGCGGTACCTTCACCAGGGATTTACCGTCGACCAGGATCTCCCCGCTGCTGGGCGTCTCGAAGCCGGCCAGCATCGACAGGGTAGTGCTCTTGCCCGAGCCACTGGAGCCGAGGAAGGTGAGGAACTCGCCCTCCTGGATGTCGAGGGAAATATCGTCCACGGCGACGAAGTCGCCATAGTGCTTGTTCAGGTTGCGCAGGCTGACCAGCGGTAGCGGTGCCTGGCTGCGGCTGTCTTGGATTACGGCACTCATGGGGCTTTCCTCATGGCTCAGGCGCTGGGTTCGTTGCGCCGACGCAAGGCGGCGGCGATCAGCATGATCAGGATCGACAGGGCGATCAGCAGGGTCGAGGCTACTGCGATTACCGGCGTCAGGTCCTGGCGCAGGGTGGTCCACATCTTCACCGGCAGGGTCTGCAGGCTCGGGCTGGCCATCATCACGCTCAGCACCACCTCGTCCCATGACACCAGGAAGGCGAACAGCGCGCCGGCCACCATGCCGGGGCGGATGGCCGGGAAGGTCACCTTGATCACCGCCTGCAGGCGCGAGGCGCCGCAGATCACGGCGGCGTCCTCGATCGACTGGTCGAACAGTTTCAGCGAGTTGATGATGGAAATGATGGTGAAGGGCAGGGCCACTATCACGTGGCTGACCACGAAGGCGAACAGCGTGCCGGTGTAGCCCAGCTTGAGGAACAGGGCGTAGATGGCAACGGCGATGATCACCAGCGGCACGATCATCGGCAGGGTGAACAGGGCGTAGAGCAACTCCCGACCGGGGAACCTGCCGCGCACCAGGGCGAAGGCGCTGGGCAGGCCGAGGGCCACGGCGCAAAGGGTGGTCAGCAGCGCGACCTTGAGGCTGGTATAGGCCGACTCCATCCACTCCACGTTGGCGAAAAACTGCTCGTACCATTTCAGCGTCCAGCCCGGCGGCGGGAACACCAGCCACTGCGACGAGCCGAACGACAGCAGCACGATGAACACGATCGGCAGCAGCAGGAAGGCGGCGATGGCCCCCGTGGTGAGGTAGAGGCCGACGCGCAGGCGCGGCCCCATGGCGTTGGGTGAAAGCAGCATGGCTTACCTCGCTGTACTGGAAGCCACCGGCGATTCCGGTTGCAGCTTCAGATAGGCGTAGAACAGCAGCAGGGTGATGGCGATCAGCAGCGCGGCGGCGGCACTGGCCAGGCCCCAGTTGAGGAAGGACTGCACCTGCTGGACGATGAACTCCGGCAGCATCATGTTCTGCGCGCCACCGAGCAGGGCCGGGGTGACGTAGTAACCGAGCGACATGACGAACACCATCAGGCCGCCGGAGAACAGCCCAGGCCGACACAGCGGCAGGAACACCCGGAAGAAGTTGCGCCAGGGGCTGGCGCCACAGATCGAGCCGGCCTGCAGCACCATGGGGTCGATGGCGCTCATGGTGGCCTGCAGCGGCAGCACGATGAAGGGGATCATGATGTAGCTCATACCGATCACCACGCCGGTCAGGTTGTGCACCATCTCCAGCGGCTGGTCGATCAGGCCCATGGCCATCAGCGCCTTGTTGATCACCCCGGAGGCCTGCAGCAGCACCAGCCAGGAGTAGGTGCGTGCCAGCAGGCTGGTCCACATCGACAGCAGCACGATGCTCAGCAGCCAGCGACCCCAGCCGCGTGGTGCCAGGGTGATCGCCCAGGCCAGCGGGAAGCCCAGCAGCAGGCTGATCAGGGTGACCAGGCCGGCGACGGCGAAGGTATTGAACAGCACGCGGGCATAGGCCGAGTTGGCGAACAGGGTTTCGTAGTTGCCCAGACCCGGCTCCGGTTCCAGCACCCCGCGCAGCAGCAGGCCGATCAGCGGGGCGAGGAAGAACAGGCTGAGAAACAGCAGGGCGGGCAGCAGCGGGAGCGAACCTTTCCAGCGAGCCAGGCGCGCCGAGCGGGGAGTGCCGCCGGCGGGTGACTGGGTCAACTGCACGGCGGCGATCTTCATTTCAGCAGCCACTCATTCCAGCGGGCGGCAATGGTGTTGCCATGCTCGGCCCAGTAGGCGAAGTCCAGGGTAACCTGGTCGGCGGCGTGAGCCGTGGGCAGGCTGGGCGCCAAGTCGGCTTCCAGGTGCGGGACGGAATCCAGATTCACCGGTGCATAGGCGGTCAGGTTGGCGAACTCGGCCTGGCCCTCGGCACTGCTGGCGGCAGCGAGGAATTTCATCGCGGCATCCTTGTTCTTGGCGCCCTTGGGGATGACCAGAAAATCGGCCATCACCAGGTTCTGCTTCCAGCTTACGCCTACCGATGCGCCTTCCTGTTCCAGTGCATGAATGCGGCCGTTCCAGAATTGGCCGAGGCTGGCCTCGCCGGAGGCCAGCAGCTGTTGCGACTGGGCGCCGCCGCCCCACCAGACGATGTCCTTCTTGATGCTGTCGAGTTTCTTGAAGGCGCGATCCAGATCGAGCGGATACAGCTGCTCGGGCGTTACGCCGTCGGCCAGCAGGGCCAGTTCCAGCACGCCGGGGCTCGGCCATTTGTAGAGGGCGCGCTTGCCCGGGTAGGTGGCGGTGTCGAACAGAGCGCTCCAGTCCTGCGGCTGCTTGCCGCCCAGACGACGCTCGTTGTAGCCGAGCACGAAGGAGAAGAAGAAAGAGCCGACGCCGTGGTCGGAAACGAAGCGCGGATCGATGCGCTCGCGGTCGATGACGTTGAAGTCGAGCGGCTCCAGCAAGCCTTCGCGGGCAGCGCGCAGGGCGAAGTCGGCTTCCACGTCGACCACATCCCACTGCACGTTGCCGCTTTCGACCATGGCCTTGAGCTTGCCGTAGTCGGTGGGCCCATCCTGCAGCACGCGAATGCCGGTGGCTTCACTGAAGGGCGCGGCCCAGGCCTGTTTCTGCGCTTCCTGGGTGGTGCCGCCCCAGCTGACGAAGCTGAGGTTATCGGCTGCGGTGGCCGTGCCTGCGGTTATGGCCATCAGTGCGGTGGCGATTACCGCGGTAGCTGTTTTCTTGAACACCATCTTGCTTGCCCTCGTTGTTGTGTTTGTACGCAAGCGGGCTTTTGCGATGCCCGCTTTTCAGGGAGCAGTGGCCCACCAGGGGCTTTAACAGTGGCCTTACCGATGCTGTTGTTGGTGCTTTCCCATGACTGGGGGCAGTGGTAATAATTACGGCCTACGGGATGTCATATTATGGTATTCCAAAAGTTGTGCAAGACCTAATCGATGGCATTTTTCGCGGTGAGTGCAGGGGACTGCCGGGCGGCTGCGTAGGTGGCCACCAGGCGCTTCGGTAAGTGTTTGAAATAGAAAAACAAGTGCGCCTGAGCACGATCTGGCGAGGCTGCTGGAGGATGGCACCGGAGCGGCGCCATCCGTCAGCTCGTGGTCATCCCTGGAAGGGGATGCTTTCCACAACTTCCAGGTCATAGCCCGTCAGGCCGGCATATTTGAGCGGCGGGCCGAGGTGGCGCAGCTTGCCCACACCCAGGTCCTGGAGGATCTGCGCGCCGGTGCCCACTTCGGAGTAGATGCGCGACTGCGAACGGCTGAACTGCCGACGTGCTTGGGTCAGTTGCGGTACGCGCTCGAGCAGCGCCTGCGACGATTCGTTGTTGGCCAGCACCACGACAACCCCGTGGCCGGCCTCGGCCACCTTCTGCAGGGCCGCCCACAGCGTCCAGTTCTGCGGGCCGTTGTACTCGGCACCAACCAGGTCGCGCAGCGGGTCGATCACATGCACGCGCACCAGGGTGGCCTCGTCGCGGCGGATGTCGCCCATCACCATGGCCATATGCACGCCGCCTTCGATGCGGTCCTCGTAGGTCACCAGGCGAAAGGTGCCATGCACCGTGGGCAGTTCGCGTTCGCCGATGCGGCTGACGGTGTGCTCGGTGCTCAGGCGGTAATGGATGAGGTCGGCGATGGTGCCGATCTTGATGCCGTGCTTCTCGGCGAAGGTTTCCAGATCGGGACGGCGGGCCATGCTGCCGTCTTCGTTCATCACCTCGACTATCACCGCCGCCGGGCTCAGCCCGGCCAGGCGCGCCAGGTCGCAGCCGGCCTCGGTGTGGCCGGCGCGGGTCAGCACGCCGCCCTCACGGGCGCGCAGGGGGAAGATATGGCCCGGCTGGACCAGGTCGTCCGCGCAGGCTTCGGGCGCCACGGCGGTGAGCACGGTGAGGCAGCGGTCGGCGGCGGAGATACCGGTGGTCACCCCCTGCGCCGCCTCGATGGAGACGGTGAAGGCGGTGGCGAAGGCGCTGCCGTTGGCCGGCACCATCTGCTCCAGACCCAGGCGCTGGCAGTGTTCGTCGGTCAGGGTCAGGCAGATCAGGCCGCGCGCCTCGCGCGCCATGAAGTTGATCGCTTCAGGCGTGCATTTCTCGGCCGCCAGCAGCAGATCGCCTTCGTTCTCGCGATCCTCGTCGTCGACCAGCAGCACCATCTTGCCTTGGCGGAAGTCTTCGATGATTTCTTCGATGGGGTTGAATGGCATGTCGGGGTCCCGGGTGTGGATGTCGGTGAGCTTTAATGGTATACCATAATACCGTATTAACCGAAGCCTGGACGACCACCATGAAGGCCTACTGGATTGCCCACGTCGATGTCACCGACCCTGCTCGATACGCCGAATACACCAGCCGTGCCCCTGCGGTGTTCGCCCACTTCGGTGGTCGACTGCTGGCCCGCGGCGGTCGCAGCGAAGCGCTGGAGGGCAGAGCCACGCCGCAGCGCAGTGTGGTGATCGAGTTCGAGTCCTATGAACAGGCGCTGGCCTGCTACCGCTCTGCGCAATACCAGGCGGCCTGCGCCCATCGCGTGGGCGCTGCGCAGGCTGAAGTAATCATAGTCGAGGGCATCTAGGCCGGCCTCGGCCTAACCGCAGCCCGGATGCAATCCGGACAAGCGTGCCCCGGATTGCATCCGGGCTACCAAGGTGAACCGGCTCGTAGGGTGCGCCGTGCGCACCGAGGCAGATACGCGACGCGGTTTGGCGCCTTAGCGGATAAAGTGCACTCTGCCGCAGTCGTCGTTACCCATGTAGATGCCGTAGACGCCCGCCTGGCGTTCTTCGATATAGCGCTCGAGAATCTGCCGGATGGCCGGGTAGTAGATGCTCTCCCAGGGGATTTCCTCGGGTGCGAAGAAGCGGTAGGCAAGGGTTTCCGGGCCGTGCTGGCCGCTGATCTGCAGGACGGTGGCGCGGAAGATGATGTACACCTCGCTGATCTTCGGCACGCTGAAGATGGAGTAGGGCGAGACGATCTCGGCGCGGATGCCGCTTTCCTCCCAGACTTCGCGCAGGGCGGCCTGTTCGGTGGTTTCGCCGTTTTCCATGAAGCCGGCCGGCAGCGTCCAGGTGCCCGGCCGCGGCGGGATGGCGCGCTGGCACAGCAGGTACTTGCCGTCCTGCTCGATGATGCAGCCGGCGATGACCTTGGGATTTTCGTAGTGGATGTAGCCGCAGGCCGCGCAGATCAGCCGTTCGTGGGTGTCCCCGACCGGCTGCCGGCGGCTGAGGCCGGCGTCGCCGCATTGCGGACAGAAGCGCGGGCTGGGCATGGCGTCAACGTCCTATGCGCGGCTCGTTGAGCGCGATGGGGGGGACGAAGTCGCGAACCTCGCCCGGCTCGTCCTGCTTGGACTTGAGGTAGTCCAGCGCCACCTTGGCTGCGGCGCGCACGTGGTCCACCGAGGCCTGGTGCGCCGCCAGCGGGTCGCCACTCTTGATCGCCTCGACGATGCGCTCCATTTCCTGGTTGCTGCTGCCACGGCGGTTGCTCTGCGACACCGAGGTGGCGCGCAGGTAGCTGATGCGGGCCTGCAGTTGGCGCAGCTGGGTCGCCGCGATCTGGTTACCGGAGCCTTCGAGCAGTACGTCGTAGAAACCCTGCACGGAATCGAGCACCTGCTGCAATTCGCCGCTTGCCAGCACCTTGCGGTTCTCCTCCAGCGCCTTTTCCAGGGCGCGGATGTCCTTGGGCTTGGCATTGAGGGTGAACAGCTGGACGATCAGCCCTTCGAGCACGCAACGCAGCTCGTAGATGTCGCGTGCGTCTTCCAGGGTGATGATGGCCACGCGCGGACCTTTGGCGCCGGCGAACTCCACCAGTCCTTCGGACTCCAGGTGACGCAGTGCTTCGCGCACCGAGGTGCGGCTGACGCCCAGGCGGTCGCACAGGTCGCGTTCCACCAGCCGATCGCCAGGCAGCAGTTGAAAGTTCATGATGGCGCCGCGCAACTTGTCGAGCACGATTTCGCGCAGGGTGACGGGGTTGCGATTAACCTTGAAGCTATCGTCGAGTGGCAGGCGTTTCATGGGTTCCGCTCTTTTGAGGCTATCCGTAGAAAAACAACGAAGGAGCACCCGAGGGCGCTCCTTCAACAGTTTCACCGGCCCTACTGCTCCGCCTCAGCTTCAGCGAAAGCTTCGCGAGCGATGCGGAAGCTGTCCACTGCTGCAGGTACGCCGCAATAGATGCCGACCTGCAACAGGATCTCGCGGATCTGCTCACGGCTCAGGCCATTGCGCAGGGCGCCGCGAATGTGCAGCTTTAGCTCATGAGGGCGATTGAGGGCCGAAATCATCGCCAAGTTTATCATGCTGCGCTCTTTCAGCGATAAACCCTCGCGCCCCCACACGTGGCCCCAGCAATACTCGGTGACCAGCTCCTGAAGCGGCCGGTTGAAGTCATCGGCGTTCTCGATGGATTTGTTGACGTAGGCCTCGCCCAGCACCTGGGTGCGAATGGCCAGGCCCTTGTCGTATTTCTCGTTGCTCATGTGCTTGTCCTTCTGTGGTTACAGGCCACCCATGAGGGTGTACTTGATCTCCAGATAGTCTTCGATACCGTATTTAGAGCCTTCACGGCCCAGGCCCGATGACTTGACGCCGCCGAAGGGGGCCACCTCGGTGGATATCAGCCCCTCGTTGATGCCGACCATGCCATATTCCAGCGACTCGCTCATGCGCCAGGCGCGGCCCAGATCCTTGGTATAGCAGTAGGCGGCCAGGCCGTACTCGGTGTCATTGGCTAGGTGCACGGCCTCGGCTTCGTCGGTGAAGCGGAACACCGCGGCCAGGGGGCCGAAGGTTTCCTCGCGTGCCACCTTCATCTCAGCCGTTACATCGGCCAGCACCGTCGGCAGGAAGAAACCGTGGCCCAGCGGATGGCGCTCACCACCGGCGATCAGGCGTGCGCCTTTGGCCAGCGCGTCCTGCACATGGTCGGCGACTTTCTCCACCGCGCGCTGGTTGATCAGCGGGCCGAGCTTGACGCCCTCGGCGAAGCCATCGCCCACCGCCAGTTCGGCGACCCGTTCGGCCAGCCGCGCGACGAAGGCGTCGTGAATGCCGTCCTGCACCAGGAAGCGGTTGACGCACACGCAGGTCTGTCCGGCGTTGCGGTACTTGGCGATCAGCGCGCCTTCCACGGCCTTTTCCAGATCGGCGTCGTCGAAGACGATGAACGGCGCGTTACCGCCCAGCTCCAGCGAAACCTTCTTCAGGGTATTGGCAGACTGCGCCATCAGCAGCTTGCCGATCGGCGTCGAGCCGGTGAAGGAGAGCTTGCGCACCAGCGCGCTGCTGGTCAGCTCGCCGCCGATGGCCACGGCGTCGCCAGTGACCACATTGAGCACGCCGGCGGGAATGCCGGCTTGTTCGGCGAGGACCATCAGGGCCAGCGCGCTGAAGGGGGTTTCCGGTGCTGGCTTGATGATGCAGGTGCAGCCGGCGGCCAGGGCCGGGCCGACCTTGCGAGTGATCATCGCCGCCGGGAAGTTCCACGGTGTGATCGCAGCGACCACGCCGATCGGCTCCTTGCTGACGACGATGCGTGCATCGCCCTTGTGGCTCGGGATGGTGTCGCCGTAGACGCGTTTGGCTTCCTCGGCGAACCATTCGATGAAACTGGCGGCGTAAAGGATCTCGCCCTTGGCCTCGGCCAGTGGCTTGCCTTGCTCGAGGGTAAGAATGCGCGCCAGTTCGTCGGTGTGATCGAGAATCAGCGCATGCCAGCGCTTGAGCAGGTTGCTGCGTTCCTTGGCGGTCAGTGCCCGCCAGGCCGGCCAGGCGCCATTGGCCGCAGTGATGGCCTGACGTGCCTCTGCCGCGCCCATGTGCGGCACGCTGCCGATCTGCTGGCCGTTGGCTGGGTTGAAGATGGCCTGGGTCGCGCCGTCCCGGGCATCGAGCCAGTGCCCGTCGATATAGGCCTGTTGGCGCAGCAAAGCATTCATGGCGGCTCCCTTGAAAGGTGCGGGCAGCGAGCGCGGCGGCTCGCTGCGACGAATAAACGGGGCTCTGTACGAGTTAGCTGTCGAACGCCCTGTAGGAGCGGATTTATCCGCGAAAATCGCGGCTGAAGCCGCTCCTACAGCAGCTAGATCGGCGCAGCGACAGCCAAATACGACATGGCCCAACAAGACCGCGACCGAGGGTGAGTGGGCGCGGTCGTAAGCGGGTATCAGGCGATGGAGGGCAGGGCGCCGAGCTTGCCGCGGTGGTAAACCATGGGCGTCACCTCCTGCTCGGGCAGGATCAGGTTCTGCACCGCACCGACGATGATGGCGTGATCGCCACCGTCGTACTCGCGCCACAGTTCGCACTCGATGATAGCGGTCGCCTTGCTCAGCAGCGGGTTGCCAAGTTCGCTCAGCGTCCATTCGATACCCTGTGCCTTGTCCTTGCCCTTGCCGGCGAAAGCGTAGGCTTCGGCCTGCTGGTCGGCGCATAGCAGGTGGATGGCGAAGCGCTTGCTGTCGCGCAGGATCGGGTAGGTGTCAGAGGCGTAGTTAGGGCAGAACAGCACCAGCGCCGGGTCGATCGACAGGGCGCTGAAGGCGCTGGCGGTGATGCCGACGATGCCGCCTTCGCTGTCCAGGGTGGTCACCACGGTGACGCCGGACGGGAAGGAGCCCATCACTTCTTTATAAATGCCGGGTTCGATCATTTTAGGAATCTCCTAGCGCATCACGAAAGGGTCGGGCATGGGCGCCTGCGAGAGGTTGATCCACACCGTCTTGAGCTCGGTGTAGGCCAGCACCGAATCGATGCCGCTCTCGCGGCCATAGCCGCTATTGTGGAAGCCGCCGATCGGCGCCATGGCAGATACCGCGCGGTAGGTGTTGATCCATATGATCCCGGAGCGCACATCGCGCGCCATGCGGTGGGCGCGGCCGAGGTCGCGAGTCCAGATGCCGGCGGCGAGACCGAACTGCGAGTCGTTGGCCATGGCCAACGCCTCAGCCTCGTCCTTGAAGCGGATCACCGAGGCCACCGGGCCGAACACTTCTTCCTGCATGATCTTCATCGAGTGACGGTCACACTCGAACAGGGTCGGTTCGTAGTACCAACCCTTGGCGTCGATTTCGGGACGCTTGCCGCCCATGCGCAGGCGGGCGCCTTCAGCCTGGGCTTCGGCGACCAGACCTTCGACCACTGCGAGCTGCTGGGCGGTGGCCATGGGGCCCATCTCGCTGGCGTCGTCCTGCGGGTTGCCGATGCGGATGCGCTTGGCGCGTTCGATCAGACGCTCGACGAACTCGTCGTAAATCTCGTCCTGTACCAGCAGGCGTGAGCCCGCTACGCAGCTCTGTCCGGAGGCGGCATAGATGCCGGCCACGGCGCCGTTGATGGCGCTGTCCAGATCGGCGTCGGCGAAGATGATGTTGGGCGATTTGCCGCCCAGTTCCAGCGACAGCTTGGCGAAGTTCTCCGCGCTGCTGCGCACCACGTGACGGGCAGTGGCGGCACCGCCGGTGAAGGCGATCTTGCGTACCAGCGGATGACGGGTCAGCGCCGCGCCGGTGCTCGGGCCGAAGCCGGTGACCACATTAACCACACCTGCCGGGAAGCCAGCCTCCAGTGCCAGGCGCGCCAGCTCGAGGATGGTCGCCGAGGCATGCTCGGAGGGCTTCAGGACGATGGTGTTACCGGCCGCCAGGGCTGGTGCCAGCTTGATCGCGGTCAGGTACAGCGGGCTGTTCCAGGGGATGATGCCTGCCACCACGCCGATCGGCTCGTGCACCGTGTAGCCGAACATTTCCGGCTTGTCGAGGGGCAGGGTGCCGCCTTCGAGCTTGTCGGCCAGGCCCGCGGTGTAGTGAAAGAACTCTGGTAGGTAGCCGACCTGTCCGCGGGTCTCGCGGATCAGCTTGCCGTTATCGCGGCTTTCCAGCTGGGCCAGGTGCTCCTTGTTCTCGGCGATCAGATCACCCAGGCGGCGCAGCAGCTTGCCGCGCGCGGTGGCCGACAGGCTGCGCCAGGCCGTGCTTTCGAAGGCATGCTGTGCGGCCTGCACGGCGCGCTCGACGTCCTGTTCGTCGGCATCCGGCAGTTCGGCCCAGGGTTCGGCCAGAGCCGGGTTGAGGCTCTGAAAGGTCTTGCCGGAGAGCGCATCGACCCATTGGCCGTCGATGCACATCTGGAAGCGGGCGAGTGTCATGCGACTATCCCCTTTGCTTGGTTGCGCAGGTTCTGGGCCTGCTCGAGGAAGTTAAGGAGAACCTGATTGACCAGGCGCGGCGACTCCACGGGCATCATGTGGCGCTGTTCGGGCAGAACCGCGACCTGGGCGCCGGGAATGCGCTCGGCCAGCTGCCTGGCCATGTCCGGGGTGGAGCCCGGGTCCAGTTCACCAGTGGCGATCAGGGTCGGCACGCAAATGCTGCCCAGATCTTCGGCGCGATACATGTCTTGGGTCGCGAACAGCTCGTAGGTGGTCAGATAGCCCTGCGGGTCGTTGCCTGCTAGCGTCTGTCGGATAGCTGCGATCTGCGCCGGGTTAGCCGCCTGGTATTCGCGACTGAACCAGCGCGACAGGGCTTGCTCTGCGTTGGCATCCGGGCCGTGTTCGGCCGCCTGGCGAGTGCGTTCGATTACCCCGGCGCGCTGGTCGCTGCTGCGGTTGAACACACTGTTGAGTACTACCAGGCCATCGATTTGCTGCGGGTGGTGCAGAGCGAAAGCTCGCGCTACCAAGCCGCCCATGGAGAAGCCGATGACGGTGGCATGGTCGATCTGCAGGTGTTCGAGCAGCTCGCGCAACTGCTCGGCATAGCCGGGCAGGCCCGTGCCCGGCTGCGGGCGCGGGCTGGCGCCGTGGCCGAGCATGTCGTAGGCGATGACCTGGAAATGAGGTGCCAGACCGACGATCTGACCACCCCACATTTCCTTGTTCAGGCCGACCCCGTGGATCAGCACCACAGGATGTCCTTGGCCGGTGGCCAGGTAGCTGGTGCCGGCCGGGGTGGATTTAGCGGTGAGCCGAATCATGGAGAGCTCCTGCACGGGCCTTGAGGGATCACTGCGCCTGTTCTGCGGCCAGTTCTTCCAGGTCGATGTAGCGGTTGCCGATGCGCGGGTGCAGGCGGCCACCGTTGGCAGCTCCGAGCACGACCACGATTTCGTCGGCGCGCGGCGCATCCTCTATCTGCATTTCCAGGGTGATGTAGTGCGAGCGCAGGCCCTCGTCGTCTTTGTGCATCATCGGAATCTGGATCGAGGTGCCCGGGCCGCCGCGCTTGTTGGTGAAGCTCAGGTAGCTCTTGGCATCGACCGCCTGGCGGTAATGGTTGCCAAAGCGCAGGGTGTGGATCACCGCTGACGCATGCTCGATCTCGCCATCGGCGCCGACCACAGCGGCCTTGCCGTAGGCTTCGATATTAGCCGCGCCGCCGATGGCTGCTGTCAGGCGCTCGACCATCATGGCGCCCAGCTCGGAGCAGTTGGCCTTGATTTCGGGCTTGAGGTCTTCGACGAAACCGCGGCCGAGCCAGGGGTTCTTGATCACTACGGCGAGGCCGACCATGGTCACCGGCTTGTCGGTGGCCTTGCCGCCTTCAATCAGGGTTTCCTCGATATAGCTGACGATCTTGCGGATCTCGAAACTCATGGATGTGCTCCTGTGTGCTGTGGGTTCGGATGCTGTCTGGCATCGATAAGTTCGTATCATGGTATACCATAATACGAGATGCGCAAGTCAAGCTTTGTCGTGTTCCTACAGCGCCCGTCGGACAAGGCTTCTGGCACAAAGACCATTAATCGGGGACTTTCCAATAAGGCGTTGAAAATGCCGATTGGTTGATGGTATACCGTAATACATAGCAAGGTTTGGCATGTATCCGGGTAGCGCAATCCTTGCCTGCAATCAGTCACACGCATTAGAAAGTGAGTGGTTCCAGGCAGGGTTATCCATCGGTCAGCCGAGCCGGCACTTGCGACGCCCCATTGGTTCACAACAAAAACAAGGAGACGCCTGTGAGCGAACGTCCCAAGAACCACCTCGAACGCGTGTTCGCAGGTGTCAATCCGACCATGGCGATCGCCTCGATCACCATGGTCCTCGCCTTCGTGCTGTTCACTGTGACCAACGCCGAGCTGGCCAACGGTATCTATACCGCTACCAAGTCCTGGATCGAGGGCTCACTGGGCTGGTACTACGTAGCCGTCGTTAGTTCGGTGCTGTTCTTTACCGTCTGGGTCGGTTTCAGCCGATTTGGCACTTTGCGCCTGGGCAAGGACGATGAGCGCCCCGAGTTCAGCAACTTCTCCTGGTTCGCCATGCTGTTCAGCGCCGCAGTTGGCACCGGCCTACTGTTCTGGAGTATCGCCGAGCCGCTGATGCACATGCAGGGCAACCCCTACATGGACATGGCCGGGGTCGCGGCTGGCAGCGCTGAGGCCGCGCAGATCGCCCTGCGCATCACCATGTTCCACTGGGGCCTGCACGGCTGGTGCATCTATATCGTGGTCGGCCTGGTGCTGGCCTATTTCACCTATCGCCGCGGCCTGCCGCTGACCATCCGCTCGGCGCTGTATCCGCTGCTGGGCGAGCGGATCCACGGTCCGATCGGCCATGCGGTGGACTTGCTGGCGATCTTCAGCACCCTGTTCGGCACCGCCACCACCCTGGGCCTGGGCGTTTCGCAGATGAACGCCGGGCTGAGCTACATGTTCGGCTGGGAAATCTCCACTACCAACCAATTGCTGCTGATTGCCGGCACCTCGGTGGTGGCGACCTTCTCCGCTGTCTCTGGCGTGCGCCGCGGCATCCTCTGGCTCAGCGAGTGGAATATCCGCCTGAGCAGCATTCTGTTCCTGTTCCTGCTGCTGGCCGGGCCGACCGTGTTCCTGCTGGGCTTGTATGCCACCAGCATCGGCGACTACCTGGCTCACTTCATTCCCATGGGGCTGTGGACCGACTCCGATCCGGAGCGCCAGTGGCAGGGCTGGTGGACGATCTTCTACTGGGGCTGGTGGCTGTCCTGGGGCCCGTTCGTCGGCATGTTCATCGCCCGTATCTCCCGTGGTCGCACCGTGCGCCAGGTGGTGGTGGGCGGGATGCTGGCTTCCACCCTCGGCGCCTTCCTGTGGATCGTGATCATGGGCGGCACCGGCGTCTACCTGCAGCTCAATGGTGTCGACCTGGCGAGCGTGGCCAACAGCGACCTGACCATGGTGCTTTACAAGACCATCGAAGGTCTGGGCGTGGAGTGGGCCATCCTGCCCATGGCCGGCCTGGCGACGCTGATGATCGTCAGCTGGTTCGTCACCTCGGCAGACTCGGCGACGCTGGTGATCTGCACCATCCTTTCCCAGGGCGACCACAACCCGCCGCAGCGCTACCGCATCATCTGGGGCCTGGGCCTCGGCGCCCTGGCCGGCGTGCTGTTGTTGGCCGGCGGCCTGCAGGGCCTGCAGGCGGCGACCATCGCGGCGGCTCTGCCGTTCTCCCTGGTGCTGCTGCTGATCTGCTACTGCCTGGTCAAGGCGCTGCATCAGGAGGAAAGTGCACTGCAGCGCACTGCCGAACCGAGGGTGGGCGCTCGCGTCTCTTGATGCTACTCACAGAGCCGAGGCACTGGGTTAACCCCGGTGCCTTGTGCTTTGTCTATTGACTCGCAGGAATGACTCACTCGTTACCTGAGCGCCCTGATTTAGATAGGGTCTCCCCCGCTATATCGATGTCTGTTCCAAGCTGATCGCAATGAGGAGTGCTAGGCACGCGCCGAGGCCAGCGCTGCTGGGTGTTTGCGTTATGCACAGCACGCCGATGCATGCATTGGGTGCCGTCTCCAACCCTCGTGCAGACTGCTTTCCGGGCCAACGAAGTGCCGCCCCCTTTTATCTTGCCCTCCGCTTATTCCCTGCTTTTGTGCGCCTGAGCAGGGTAAACAGGCATGGTGATGTTAAGGATCTCGCCGCCGCTGTGCGGTAGCCGAGGGCAGAGGTAACCGCAGGTCCGCAGTGCTTGAATGCGCAGGCTGAGCACACGCTATCGACATCTAGATCGACGCGATAACCGACAGCTCATCGACATGAGTCTGATCACAAGAGCTGCGCCCGAGCGCTCACCGCGCCGACAGACACCTGACCGACGTAGCGACTGTTGAATCACTTCGGGTTTGTGCTGCTGAGCAGGAGCCGTTCCTCTCCAACTAGGCGCCGGCAGCTGTGCCAGGCTGGCAACGCGCGACCCTGTCGATCTCTGCGCAAGAGCCTGGCAACAAGGACGCCATTGATGCGTATCACCTCTGACGACCTTGCATGCACACGTGCTGCGGTCCCGTCGCCGCCACGGTCTTCAACAGCGGTGCGTTCGCCAGCAGGTAGCCGTACTGCGCAGCCATTGCATTGCCTCCGGTGGTCGGTGAACCAGCATCAGATCGCCAGGCGCCAGTGAATTGACCGGTCAAGTGCGATACCAGTCGGCAGGCACGTTGTCGGATGTGTTGTAGATCAGTCGTGGTGGCGACGTAGCGAGCGTTGCCCAACCCAGGGCGATTATGCTGTCTGCGAGTAGTGTCAGCGGTCGCCATGTCTGGTGAGTACCTATGCCTAATGACAAGGCCTGCTGCTTCAGCAACTCGCGCAGCATTTCCGCCATGGTCACGCCGGGGCGAAGGTCGCCAGCTTGAGGTGCGTGCGTAGCACCGGCGTCACGTCTAGCGTCAGCCGAGTGCTGTAGCGCTCGACATTTCCGTTGTCGATGACAGCGCCCTGGCGTATCCAGGCCTTGGCCTGCGGATCGGTCAGCGGGAGTGCACCGACATCGATGCGCTTGCCGCTCATGGCGACCACCTCAGCAACTCGTCCACCAGGCTGCTGACCTCGCGCGCCGCGGCGCTGTCCGGTGCCAGTTCTCGCGCCAGGCGGCCAGCCGCCACGCTCTCGGCGAAGACGATGCGCTGGCGTATTTCGGCTTGTAGCGCCGGCAGCGGTTGGTCGGCCAATGCGCCGCGTGCCTCGCGGCCGATCACTGTGGTGCTGACGCGGCGGTTGATGGCAAACGCCGCGCGCAGCGTGGGCCTGAAGACCTGCGCCTCGCGGATCAGGTTGACCATCTCCGCGCTGGCCCACAGGTCGTAGGGGCTGGGCTGCACCGGGATCAACACGCGATCTGCCGCCAGCAACGCCGAGCGGGCGAGGGCGGCGATGCGCGGTGGCCCGTCGATGATCACGTGATCGGCGCGACGAGCGAACTCTGGGGCCTCCTGGTGCAGCGTCTCGCGCGCCAGTCCGACGGCACTGAACAGCCTGGGCAAGCCCTGCTGGCTGCGTCGCTGCGTCCAGTCCAGTGCCGAGCCCTGCGGGTCGGCATCGAGCAGGATGACGTTCTGCCCGCGCAGGGCCAGTTCGCCAGCGATATGGGTGGCCAGGGTGGTCTTGCCCACCCCGCCTTTCTGGTTGAGCAGGGCGACGATCATGGCCGGATCTCCCCGGCCAAACCACCCAAATCAGCAGCTGTCCACAAACGGGCGCTGCCCCAATAACAAGTTAGAGCTTTTAAGTTAGTTAAGTTAAGGGAGGCTGGAAGCCGCGCCAGCCGTGGTCTGTAGAGAAGTTCGTGCGCCTGATGGCACGAGAGTGATGCGCCTGATAGCACGTGCCGGCGTGCGCCTGATAGCACGACTGCATTCACAGCTTTTCCCGAAGTTATCCCCGTGCCGTTGACGGCACGCGCCGGAGATCCGCTCGCCTGGGGGGACAAGCGCTGCGATGTTTCAGCGGTTTCCTAGGTTGGGGTTGGCGCCGATCCCGGATCTGGGTGCGGGCAGGCTCGAGATAACTGCGCTCAGGAGAGGCGTCACGATCTGCCGCGCATCGTCCTCGTGCTGGAGTTAGCGCCGATGGTCGCCCTCCGGGCCTGTGCGCGTTTGCCGGAAACGGTCCAGGAGCGCGTTGAGGCGCTTCAGGTGACTTGGGAAAGGGCGCAGGTGGGGTAAAGCTGCTGGAGCGTTCTAAGGGGCTCTGGAGGCGTTTCTGGCCGCTGTCGTTGAGCGTGGCTCAAGGGTGAACAGGCGGGCAACTGGTCGAGCCTGGCCTGTTCGTGTGCGAGCTCGCGTCCCGCAGTCTCGCCCAACGGGCGGCATATGGCGTGTGTGGCAGCAGTCTCCGAATGTGCGGTTCTACGGCTTTCTGCAAAACCGGACAACCGCTTCGGTGGATTTCCGTAAATCCGTAAAAGCGTAAATCCGCTTCCCCACCAATCCGTAAAACCGTGGATACGGATCGACAGATTTGGGCAAAACCGTAAGACCGTAAGACCGTAACGGTCTCAATCAGCAGGAGAGACAACGCGGTTGCTCCAGCCTGATCGCCGGGTGCGCGCGCCGGTGCATCAACCTTCCGGGTGGGGCGCGCGGGTGGCCGGTAGGACAGGGGCGCAAAAAAACAAGGCACCGGGTCACCCCGGTGCCTTCTGCTGGGTTAGCGATTCCAGAACACGTGCACCTGCTCGAAGCCGGTCTCCAGGGTGAACAGGTCGCCGCTGTACTCCATGTCACGGGCCATGGCGCGGTAGTCGATGTACATGGCCAGGTGCTGCGGAATGCTTGTGGTTTCCTCGGTCAGTTCCTGGGCGTAGTCGGCCAGCGAGCTGTAGCAACCGCAGTAATCTTCCTCAGCCGCCTTGCGCGCCTGCTCCAGGTCGTTGAAGTGAGCGAGCAGGGCGCCGCCGAACTCGGGGTATTCCTTGATAAAGCACGCAATCTCATGGGCGCTCTCAAGGCCCTCGTACTCGCCGAGGCGGTAGCCGTCGAACCCCTCGAAGTCGTGAATGGCGTATTCCTCCGAACCCTCGACCGGTGAGGCCGCCAGCATGGCGCTGACCTGCGCCTGGATCTCGTCCAGCTCCAGGGTGGCAT